>JANLPX010000372.1:0-5825 GCA_031367485.1 Alphaproteobacteria bacterium
ATAATAGGTCGCCTCGGCCAAAAGGTCGGTGGACCTGGCCCGTTCAAGCATGACCTCGAGTGGCCCATCTGCGGGCAGCGTCTTGATGGCGGCCTGCGAAACGGTGATCACTTTGGCAAAGTCATTCTTCTGGCCAAGCGCCACCGCGCGCTCATTGAGAACCATGCCTTTCAGCAAGACCGGCATCGTCCCTTGTGCAGATATTACGGCGTCGGCCTGGTCGATGAGCTCCAGTGCCCGATCAGCCTTTTGATCGATCATACTGCTCAGCCGCGCCTGATAGGCCAGGACCCTGACCTTAGAGGTGATCGAGTCATTGCTCTGCTCGTGGGACAGCATCTCAAACGCGCGATCCAAATTCCGCCCTGCCAGATCGGTTTTGGCGAGGTTAGGAAAGCCGGGAACGCCCTGCGCCTCGGCCAATCTGATCAGACCGCGCGCCGCTTCCACGCGTACTCCCGGCGCCGCCCCTTCCGCGTGAGACAGTCGGTCCAAGTAGTGCTGTGCCACATCGGCGACCTCACTTCGCAGCTCCAGAGAATTGGGCTGCGCCTCTAGCCGGTCCATGAGCGTGAAAAGCAGGTAGCGGGCGGTGCCCCGCGCATCTTCAAACCGTGCGGAGGCCTCGGCGCGGGCGTGCTCGGCGCGAATTGAGCTGATTGTGGCAAATAGCGTCGTCCCAATCAGGGCCAAGAGCGCAATTGTGGAGACGATGACACCCGACCTGTGCCGCGCGGCAAATTTCCGCGCGTACTCGGCCGCGCCGATCTTTCTCGCCGCCACAGGAAATCCGCCCGACCAGCGATCAAGGTCGGCGATCAAATCGGCGACGGTGCCATATCGATCAACCTCCTCCCGCGCCATCGCCTTGCGGGCAATGGCCGTCAAATCCGGATTACCGACAATGCCGATGATCAGCGAGAGGATCATCCCCAGGGCGTAGACATCATCGGCAATAGAAGGTGCCGCGCCCGCCAGCCGCTGCGGACTGGCAAAGCCCCCCGTCATGGCCCCGACCGACGGAGACGGCGGTGCGTCGTCCTCGGTCAGTAATCCAGCAATGCCGAAATCCAACAGTCGAACTCGGCCTTCGCCGTCCACTAGGATATTGAAGGGTTTGAGGTCGGCATGCGCCACCAGGCGACTGTGGGCGAACTGCACCACGCTTGCGGCTTGGCGAAACAGCGTGATCCGTTGGCGCAGCGGCAAACCGGCAACCGCCTCATCCAGAGGTACGCCCTCGACATAGTCCATGATCAAATAGGGCAGCCCAGACTCTGTCTCCCCGCCGTCGGTCAGGCGGACAATGTCGGGGTGATCGAGCTTGGCCAGGATGCGGCGCTCGGCTTCGAAGGCGCTAGAGGCAGACCCCGTTAGGTGGGCGTGGATCAGCTTGATGGCGACGACCTGCTCGAACCGGCCATCGTCACGTTCCCCACGCCAGACGTCACCCATGCCGCCATAGCCGATGCGCTGGGTCAGTCGAAACGGACCGATACGACTTGGCGGCTCTACCAGAGCCGTAGTGGGGCTTCCGGGCATTTGGGTCGCCATGGCCGCCCGAGCTGCGTGGGCCAACTCAAGCTTCCCAACGCGGTCCAAAACCGCTGAAGACTCGGCCTTAAGCAGGCGGCTTCGGAATCTCAAATTTCCGGGACGGGCCGCGATCCGCTCGAACAGATCAAGCGCGCGAAGATCGACTTCAGGTGCGGTCTTGGTCACTGAGATAATCCAACAACCAGGCACGCGCAGCCTGCCAATGACGTTTGACGGTCCGCTCGGCTTGACCGGTTGCCGCCGACACTTCTTCGACAGTCATGCCCAGCATGAAGCGCAATTCGACAATCTGAGCCCGGTCTGGCGATAGCTCCGTCAGAGCCGCCAGGGCTTCATCAAGATCGGCAATATCGATCTGGCTCCCATTTCGCTCTCCCGGCCACTGCGTCATGAACAGGGGTGCGTTGCGTTTTGCCGAGGCCACCTTTCGGGCTTCATCCACCAAGACTTGGCGCATCATCCGCGCGGCGATGGCCAACAGGTGGCCCTGGTTCTGGGCATTGGCGAGGTTGGTGCGGATCAGGCGGATCGCCGCCTCATTGGCCAATTCGGTGGGCTGTAGCACCCGGGACATGACGTTACCGGCCATAATCCGCCGGGCCATAATGCGCATCTCATCATAGCATTTGGCCAGCACATCGGCTGGGATCGGGCCGAGCCCGCTACTACCTTCACTCACGCTCATCCCCAAACTGAACTGAGTTGGTGCGCCTCTGCGGCCCCCTGAGCCAAGCCTGCTCTTGCCGCCGCCGTGCGATGGCGGAAGTCCATCAGGTTGACGCCCATCGCGGCTTGGCTCCCGGCGTCTGGGGCTAGCACCACCACCTTAGCGCCGCCTTTACGCAAGACATCCAACTCGGCCTCAAACCGCGCCGCATTGGCCTCCGCGGCAGCCCCGGCAGTTGCTCCCACGCGGACCTGCACCACCACAACCAATTCATGACCCACGGCCAAGTCGGCGCAGGTGCCTGAACGCATGCCGCCGTCCATATAACGCCGCCCCTTGAGCGTCACCGGCGGATAGACGCCCGGCACACTGCACGATGAGGCAACTGCGCGAGTGACCCCAACGCCGCTCTCGCGGGTCCAGAGCTGGAACTCTCCCGTCAGCACATCGACTGCGGTGCAGGCATAGTCGCGCTCCGGCCAGGCATCCTCCGGGAGGCTCGAAAAGGCCCTGCCAAAGCTGGCGATAAAGGTCTCTTCGTCCGGCGTTGCGGCTGACAAGGCAAACGCCCCAAGCTCACGACGCACCTCCACTGGGTCTCTGATACCGCTCTGGGTTTCCGCCATCAGCTTCATCAGCTTGGTGAGATCAGGCACCTGACGGTTAATCGAAGACGGGCTTTCGCGGCTGGGTGCCTGTTGGGTTTCGGCGAGGATCGGGTCGACCAAGGTCGAAGGGTCTGCCCCCAAGGCCAGCCGCGCACCGACGAACGACCCAGCCGACGTACCCATGATGAAATCAGCCTTAGCCAAATCCACCCCGGCCTTGGCCAAGCCCGCGATCAAGCCGGACTCCCAGGCTATGCCCACCGGCCCGCCGCCACCCAGCACCAACGCCTTGCTCATGGAAGTTCCCCTGTCGCCCCGCTCAGGATCAACCAGCCAAGCGCCTATGTCCACAAAATCAAACGGGCGCGACCCGTTAAGGATCGCGCCCGTTCTTTGGAACCTCGGCCGGAAACTCCCCCAAGCCCAGCCGTTCCGACGTCCCGAAAGGCGCCGACGGGCCGTCCCAATGGCCCTTCTCGTGAGCGCGCCTAGCGCAGCTTGTTCATGGTGTCATAGGCAACCTGCGCCCCGATCAACTGGGGGGTCTGGCGACTTGGACCCGATCGTTTCTCGAACCCTGCGCCATTGACCGCCACCCACTTGGCCTCACCCACCGGCGGGTTGGCTGAGGTGGCGAACTGAGCTCGAACCGTTGAGGTGGGCAGGTGCGTCACCTTGACGGTGAAGGTCACGCCAGTGGCTGAGCTCGCATCATCGTCGGGCAACACCTCGATCAGGTATTGAATCCCTTGCCCGATGGCCAAGGTCTCCAGGTACTGAATGTCCATCCGGTCGTCGCGCCCCTTGGACGCCGAGACCTTGCGGATCAAAGCCTCGCGATCAACCATCTTGGCACCCGCAGCGAGGAAGGTGTTGAGGATGGCCGACTCTACCCCGCGCGAGAAGTTGTTGTTGCGAAAGCCGTAGCCACTATCGGTGAACCGCTCTTGGAATTGGCGCTGCTCAACACTGGTCGAACTGGCCGCGACGGCCGCCGAGGCTGAGCCCCGCCAGCCGTGGATGCTGGCGGCTTCGCCTGCGGCAACACTATCCACCCGAGCCGTCTGGACATTGTCGTATTGGCTGGTCGCGTCCTCTAGCAGCTGTCGGTTCCAAAACAGCAACATGCTGGGTCGGCCCGCCGCCTGGTACCACCGGGCAAAGGCGCTGGAGGCGGAATAGTTGCCGGCATCCGGATTTGCAGAAGGTGCCGGCGTGTTCACCGATGGCATGTCCTCTCGGTACTGAACATTCGGCGAGGCAGGTCGGTACTGAGCCAAGGCTGGACTGGCACAGGCCGCCATCAATGCGACGGTTATCATAATCTTGCGGGTCGCCATGGCGGCCTCCTTGCGCAACCGCGAACCCTATTGGGCGCCGCGGACTTCGACATAATACTGGGCGGAATTGAGCCGGGTGGAGCCTTGCTCGAAGGTCACCATAGCCATCGGTTGAGCAAACAACTTCGTCCAGGACTGGGCGCTATCGGTGGGCACGCCCGATTGGTCGTACCAGGACGCGCGTACCTCTAAGGGCAGAGCCACCTTGGATTTGTTGCGGATCTGAACCGTGATCTTCTTGAACCCGGTAGGCCCGGTGGACACATAGGCTCCCTCGACATCCAACAGGCTGTCGACCTTATTCTTGGTGCCCACATACTTGGCCAAGGTGCCGTCCAGCACCCGAACAGAATTCAGATCCGGCCGGATGTTATTCTGTTGATCGATCCGCACACCACCTTCGGGCGGCGTCGCGCACGCGGTCAATCCTGCAGCTACGGCCAGGGCAGCAACGAGGGTCAGGCGCTTGAAATTGGGGGTCATGGCTTGGGGTCCTGTCTGGAATTAGTGAGCGCGTACGAGGCACAGTTGTTTGCGGTTTTCGTCGGTATTGCAGGTGATCGGCTTATCTTCGCCGGCCACAGGGGCACCCCCCTTTAGAAACTGAGCATTGAGGTTGGCAGGCTTGCCACCCGACGCCAGGGTCAGAATGTGGATGGTATCTGGCAGCGACGACCAGGCGCGTACGTCAGCCTGCGGCTTGGCCTTGGACGACACAATCAGCAGAACACCAGAGGCAACCCCCGCCGCCGCCACAGCACCGCCATACTGGCCCCCGGCGCTGAAGGCTCCGTTGTTGCTGGATAACGCCACAGAGGTGTCGGCGAGGAACGACCCAACGCCGCCGGTCGCCGCCTTGAACTGGGCCTTGCCCGCCAAGATCTTATCGACTTCGCGGCCGCCTCGGGTCGAGGCCTGATAATAGATGTCTTCCATCGGGAAAGTCTGGATCGGCGCGGCACCGGCTATAACCTGAACCTGGTTCTCCAAGATCGGCTTGCCTCTGCGATAGACGAAAAAGGCGTGGTCCAGACCGTCACCCAGCTTGCGCGGCCCCTGGCCGGTCTCTGCAAATACCAGGGTGTCATCCTTGGCCCCAATCCCGCCAAAGCTGGGCCGAATGGCTTTGAGTTGGATCAGGGTCTCATCACGCAGATCGGTATCGCCGTTGACGTGGCTGGCCCAGGCATCAAGGAACAACAGCAATCCGAAGTCCGAACGGTTCTGATCTTCCTCGGCAAAGGCGTCCTGCATCAACCCCCGGCGGAAAGCGGCTCTGGCGTTCTCATAGTCGGCATCATGCAGATAGATCAGACCCCGGTAGAGATAGACCATGGCCCGCTCATAGGGCTCACCTTTGAAGTCTTTTGAGCCCTCATCGTACCAAAGCTTGCGGGCATTGGCCGCGTTAGGACTGTCGTTGAACACCGCGTCGATGCGCATGATTGCGTCGTCTAACGCCGGCTTGGCGGTCACATAGTCGCCTCGCCAAAAGGCCCGCGCGCCAATCTCCATCTCGTTCAGAACACGGTTGACCGGAGGATCACTTGCCAAGCGACCCTGAAAGATTTCAGGTCCCGCATCAAAGGCAACGGGGGGCACGATCACCGGCGCAGCGGCTTGCGCCGCCGTCGCCATGACAGCCCAAGCCAT
>JANLPX010000381.1:0-1927 GCA_031367485.1 Alphaproteobacteria bacterium
ACCATCAAGCGCCCCGACGGTTTATGGAACCAGCGCATATAGGCGTAGCCCGCCGCCAGCGGCAGCGGCAGCCGCGCTGAAACATACTCCGGAAACCGCGTGTGATAGCTTGTGGTGAAGGGGAGTTTCCACTCCACACAGATCCGCCGCGCCGCCAGCCCTATGGGCCCCTCGGTGGCGATGTGGATAGCCTCGGGCTCAAAAGCCTTGAACCGTTCCTGCACGGGCTCATAGGCCCCCACGGCGACCTTGATCTCAGCATAGGTCGGCAGGGGAAAGGTCTTAAACTGGTCGGGGCTGACCACCTCGACGGTATGACCCATCTCGCGCATCTCGGCGATCACCCGGGTTAGGGTGCGCACCACGCCATTGACCTGCGGCTCCCAGGCATCGGTGGCCACTAAAATACGCATCGGTTTGGTACCGTCAATATGGGTGCGGATCGCGTCCTGCACGCGGGCCTTTGAAGGTCGGTGCGGGATCAAGGCTTGGGTCTGCAACCACGCCCAGAACGCCCCCAGCAGAGCCTCCCGCGTCGGAAAATGCCGATAGACCGTGCGCTCACCAACACCGGCCTCGGACGCAATTTCAGCGAAGCTCAAATCTTCAAGCGACTCGGTTTCCAGCTTGCGACCCACCGCCGCCAGGATTTGATCTCTGGTTTCTGCCTTCTGACGATCACGCAGATTGGAGACATAGCGCACGGGGGGTAAACTCATGACAGTCAGTCTGTCGCGAATTTGATCTAGGTGTCAATGCCGATCAAGCGGCCTGGGACAGGGCACCAAGCACCTGTCGATCAATCGCAGACCACGAGCGCAGGGTGGCCCATTCCAAGATTTCGAGTCGTCCGTCAAAATGTTCAACCAGGGCTGTGCAACTCTCAACCCAGTCGCCGTCGTTGATGTAGGTAATCCCGTCGATCTGGCGAATTTCGGCCTTGTGGATATGGCCGCAGATCACACCGTCAACCCCGCGCCGCCGCGCCTCATCGGCGACCGCCACCTCAAAGTTCTCGATAAACTGTAGAGCGTTTTTCACCCGCGTTTTCAGGAATGCCGACAGGCTCCAATAGCCGAACCCAAAGCGACGACGCAGGCGATTGAACAGGGTGTTGAGCAACAGGGCCGTCCGATAAGCATAGTCCCCAACTAAGGCCAGCCACTTGGCATGCTGCACCACACCGTCAAACTCGTCGCCGTGCATCACCAGAAAACGACGACCATCGGCGGTCTCGTGAATAGCGTCGCGCGCCACCAACACGCCGCCGAAATGAACCCCGCAGAAGTCGCGCACCACCTCGTCATGATTGCCCGGCACATAGACAACCTTCACGCCCTTCCTGGCCAAGCGGAGGATCTTCTGGACCACGTCATTGTGCGCCTGGGGCCAGTACCAACCTGAACGGAGCTTCCAGCCATCAATGATGTCGCCGACCAGATAGAGGGTTTCACATTCCGTGTGCCGGATGAAATCTAGCAAGAGCTCGGCCTGACACCCGCGCGTCCCCAGATGCACGTCGGAAATGAACAGGGTTCTGAACTTCAAAACTTCGAATTCGCTCACCAAGGCCTCCCCGGTGCCCATAATCTGGTCTTGGCGCTAAGCTGATTGCGTGACAGGGGTGTGAAATGCGATCCGGCGCTTTTGCCCCGTTCGCGTTCGGACTATGGCAACCCTTCCCGCCACCTGGTGCCGATCTCATGGAAATCGAATCTGCCAGAGAGTCTCCCAAGTCCCGCCGCACCCGCGCGCGCATCTTGGGCTCGGCCCTGCGGCTGTTTGCAGAGATCGGCTATCACGCCGCGACCAACGCCCTGATCGCAAAGGATGCCGGTCTGACCCGGGGTGCGATGCTCTATCACTTTCCGAATCGCGAAAGCCTAATCGCCGCTGCGGTGATCCATATCGAACTTGAGCGCGGGCG
>JANLPX010000387.1:0-5451 GCA_031367485.1 Alphaproteobacteria bacterium
AAGCTGTTATATTGGTCGCCAAGATCGCCTGGGGTCTGGCTGACAGCGATCTGCTTGGTCAGGCCTGCGCCGAGCGAGTCGGTGCGGGTGACGATGATGCCGTTCTCGACGCCCAGCTCCAGGAAGGCGTAGCGGCAGGCGCGCACCTTGGCCAGGAAGTCCTCATGCGGCACCGTGACCTTGCCGTCTTGGTGGCCGCACTGCTTTTCGTCGGAGACTTGGTTTTCGATCTGCAGGGCACATGCCCCGGCTTCGATCATCTTCTTAGCCAGCAGATAAGTCGCCTCCGCATTGCCGAAACCAGCGTCGATGTCGGCAATGATCGGCACAACGTGGGTTTCGAAGTTGTCGATGGCGTCGAGCAGCTTTTGCTCTTTGGCCTTGTCACCGCTGGCGCGGGCGGCGTCCAGGTCGGAAAACATCAAGTCCAGCTCGCGGGCGTCAGCCTGACGCAGGAACGTGTAGAGCTCTTCGATCAGGGCCGGCACCGAGGTTTTCTCGTGCATAGATTGGTCGGGCAGCGGGCCGAAATCCGAGCGTAGTGCCGCAATCATCCAACCCGACAGATAGAGATAACGACCCTTGGTCGTGCCGAAGTGCTTCTTCACCGCAATCATCTTCTGTTGGCCGATAAAGCCATGCCAGCAGCCCAAGGACTGGGTGTACTTGGTGGGGTCAGCATCATAGGCGGCCATGTCAGCGCGCATGATGCCAGCAGTATAGCGGGCGATTTCCAGGCCGGTCTTGAAGCGGTTCTGAACGCGCATACGGGCGACGGACTCGGCATTAATCCCTTCCCACGGACCCTTTTTGCTAGCGATGAGCTGGCTCATTTCGATGATGTGGTCTTGATAGGACATGGGGCAACTCCTTGAGTGACGCGTCCTCTACAGCCAAGACCGGTCCAGACAAAGACGCCTCGCCGTGTTGCTGTATATCTTTACAACAATATCCTGTAATGTTGTCATATATTGACAAGGTAACTGCGATGCCCAACGAACGGCGCCTCTATGTCGGCCCGAACCTGCGCAGGCTACGGCGCGACCTTGGCCTAACTCAGGCTGATATGGCTGCCGATTTAGAGGTTTCGGCTTCCTATGTCGCCTTGCTTGAACGCAATCACCGGCCGCTCAGCGCCGAAATGCTTTTGCGGTTAGCTCAGACCTACAAGCTGGATGTCGCACAACTAGCTGGAAACTCTAGTGCCGACGACATGGCGCGTCTGCAAGCTGTGCTCAAAGACCCGATGTTTGCGGACATCGATCTGCCAGCCCTGGAGACCGCTGACTTGGCGGGCAATTTCCCGGGTGTCACAGAGGCCTTGCTGCGGCTCTACACCACCTATCGCGAAGAGCAGCTGGCTCTCGCCGATCGAGGAGCCGAAGCCCAAGCGGCTGGAGATGGCGGCGACGCGTCCGACCCCGTGGCGGAGTCTCGGCGGTTCCTGGCCGCGCGGCGGAACTGTTTTCCCGTACTTGATGAGGCGGCCGAACGACTCGCTCAAGCGATCGGTTCTCAGGGCGGCCTCGTTAGCTACCTGAAATCACGACACGATTTGCGCGTTCGGCGCCTACCCTCAAGCGTCCTTGTGGGATCGGTGCGTCGCCTCGACTGGCATCGCAAGGAGTTGGTGCTCGATGATGGTCTCGACATGGCCAGCCAGAATTTCCAACTGGCCCTACAACTGGCCTATCTGGAACTGGGTACAGAAATCGATGCGGTTTTGGCAGACGGTGCATTTGCTTCTGAAAGCGGTGAGCGACTCACGCGCCGCGCCTTGGCCAGCTATGGCGCAGCCGCGATGCTTATGCCTTATGGCCTGTTCGCGCGGGCGGTAGAGACCCGCCACTATGATGTTGAAGGCTTGGCCCGCCAGTTCGGCACCAGCTTCGAGCAGACCGCTCACCGTCTGACCACCTTGCAAAAGCCGGGGCAAGAACGGGTGCCCTTCTTCTTCATCCGGGTCGATCCGGCCGGCAACGTTTCAAAGCGGCTGGATGGGGCGGGCTTCCCCTTTGCCCGCCACGGGGGTGGTTGCCCCCTATGGTCGGTACATCAGGTGTTCCGCACACCGCGCGAGATCGTCACTCAGTGGTTGGAACTGCCAGACGGCCAACGCTTCTTCTCTATTGCTCGAACGGTCACCGCCGGCGGCGGCGGGTTCGGGACCCAGCGGGTCGAGCGGGCCATAGCCTTAGGGTGCGCGGCAGAGCACGCCAGCCAGTTGATCTATGCGCAGGACCAAGCGTCTCAGGTGGCCACCCCCATCGGGGTTACCTGCCGCCTCTGCCACCGCACCGAATGTGCCGCGCGCTCAGCGCCGCCCATCGGCCGCCAGATCCTGCCCGACGACCTGCGCCGCACCAGCCTGCCCTTCGGGTTCTCCGACAATTAGCTCAGGGCCGTCGCGTTCTCCGTGCCCTGTTCACTCAGTGCCGCAGCACTAGCCAGGGTCGCTAAGTTAGTCTCGTGCTTTGATTTGTCGATTTTGTAGAACAGTAACACGATCACGGAGAGTGCTTTCATGCCCGTAGCAAATGGCAGATAGAGCAGCGCCATGTGCCGCATGATTTCCGGACCGACCGTGCCTGCTGGTGCGTGAGCGGGGAACGCGACAATCGTGATGACCAAGCCAGCCAGAAAGACACCGAAACCGGCGGTGAACTTAGGCAACAATCCATTCGCTGCCATCAACAAGCCCTCGGAGCGGACGCCTGTCTTCACCGCGGCATCCTCGACGACATCGGCCAGCATGGAGGTGATGATGATAAAGCCGCTTATGGCCAGTGTTGCAGAGAACAAGAAGTCGAGAAGAAGGATGCGCAAGACCCAGGGGGAGGAGTTATCTGGCATTAGCCCAAGCAGCCATAGGGTCATGGGGATGACTTCGGCGGTGATCGATAACGAGAAGAGCCCAATCATTGCCCGCTTCTT
This sequence comes from Alphaproteobacteria bacterium, assembly GCA_031367485.1. GTDB lineage: Bacteria > Pseudomonadota > Alphaproteobacteria > Caulobacterales > Caulobacteraceae > Phenylobacterium. Next base: position 2,935 of record JANLPX010000387.1, read on the forward strand.
TCCAAACCAACGCGCCGCAGGTGCCGCCAAGGCAACACCAATCACGGAGGCAAACAGCCCGACAATGGCCAAGAAGGAGATCGACTTGGCGTTCAAACCCCAGAGCTCGATATAAAAGTACTGGCTGAGCGCGTTTCCCATGCCGGACGCCACACCGGAGCAGAATCCGGAGGCCATCAACACCACCAGTGAGGGATTGGTGATGGTTACGGCCATTTCCCGCAGAATCTGGCTGAGCGGTGCGCTACGCCCAACGGGCTGGCTAAGGTAGGGGATGCGGCTATGGGTGCCGATAGCGGAAACAAGGATCGATGTCGCCATCACCGCCGCGGCCAGAATGCCATAGTGACCGTAGCCAGCACGATTCAGGATGCCCCCGGCCTCCGGGCTCAGGAATACCTGATAGAGCGCGATATTCATGCAGAGGCCGCCGACGACGCCAAAGAAGAACCTGTAGCTGAAGAGACTGGTCCGCGCATTGTAGTCAGTGGTCAGCTCGGGCGCGAGGGCAGAGCTAGGGACCTCATAAAAGCTCACCGCCATCTTCAGCAGCACCAACATGCCGATCAGGAAGATACCGCTTTGCTGTGGTGTCCAGCCGGTGGGCGAATTCCAAAAAACGATACAGCATATCGCGACCAGCGGAGCCGAGATGTACATGAGGGGATGGCGTCGCCCCCAGCGGGTCCTTAATCGGTCGGAGAACTGGCCGAGCAAGGGATCAAACACCGCGTCAAACATCAGGGTCAGCATGATTGCTGTGCCGACCCAGAGCGCTGGAAGCCCGATCACCCGGTTGAGATAAGGTGCCAAAACTGCAGAAGTCAGCGAGAGACTGGTTACCCCAAAGGCGATCGATCCGAACCCGTAAAGCACCTTGGTTCTAACCGTAAGCGGGCCAGCTACTGGCAGCTGAGAGGCGGGGGTCTGACTCATGGCGGGGACGTCCGATCTCGCAGAATGCTCAAATTGTCTTCGTGCTTGGCGCGGTCGATGTTGAAGGCAAACAGGCAAAGAATGCCAAGGCCAAACAGGACGGTGACGGTTGGCAAATAGATCTCGCCCAGCCGCTGAATGGTCTCTGGGTCGACCTGACCGCGTTTCGCGGAAACTGGAAACGCCACCAGCTTCAGCATGAAACCGGAAATCAGAATCCCGGCCCCTGACACCAGCTTCTTGAACAGGTTGTCGGCCGACATCAGCAGCCCTTCGGACCGTCGCCCGGTCTTGACTTCAGCGTCCTCGATGACGTCGGCGACCAGGGAGAGGAGGATCACACCCGTCGCCACGGCCAAAAGGGCATTCGCGAAGGTCTCGACCATCAGAATATCGAGTAAAGCGCGCGAACCATTGGCGGGCATCAGCCCTACGAGACGCAGACCAATGGGCGTGATCCCCACAGCCAGTGCCGAGGCGAACATAACAATCGCCCCGTACTTCTTACCCAACCAACGCACAATGTGCGGGGCAACGATCACACCCAGAACGCTACCAGCCGCCGCAATGCTGGCCAACAGGGCCAGCTGCCCCTGTTTCAACTCCCAAAAGAACAGTCCGATATAGATTTCCAGTCCATTGCGGGTTCCGGTGGCGATGGCGATGAACATGCCGGTCAGGGTCGCCACCACGAAGGCGCGGTTGTTCAGGGTCGCCGCAACCTCCTTGGCCATAGCTTCAAAGGTGACCGGTCGACTGGGCGGCGCGCGGAGATACGGAACCTGATCCTGAGTACCCCGAGTCGAAATCAGGATCGTGGCGAAGATGATTAGCGCCGCACAGATCGAGTAGGACAAATAACCGTCCCGTGACAAAACCCCGCCTGTGCCATCGGGATGTTCCTTCAGGAACACCTGATAGGCCATGACTGTCATACCTAGCCCACCGACGACCCCGAAAAAGGCACGCAGGGCCAGCAGGTTTGTTCGCTCTTGATAGTCTTTGGCCAACTCTGGGGCCAATGCGCTGTGGGGCAGCTCAAAGAAGGTATCGAACAGTCGAACCGTTAGCAGGCAGGCGATGAGATAACCGCCGATGGCCCCCTGGCTCCAGTCTTTAGGCGGGTTCCAAAGCAGGAAATAGGCCGCAGCCACGGGCAGTGCAGCCACATACATAAAGGGATGTCTGCGGCCCAGCTTGGACCTAAAGTTATCCGAAACTTGCCCGACTAGGGGGTCGACGATGGCATCGAAGATCAGGGCGCCCATCAGGATAGCCCCGACGGTTTCAGGCGGCAAACCCACCACTTGATTATAGAAAATCATCAGGAAAATTGTCAGGCCGCGAAGTTTAATCGCGTTGGCCATGGCACCCACGCCATAGGCTAGTCGAGTGCTGAGACGGAGCGGCGGGCGCTCGCCATCTGAGATCGCTTCGGCGACCATGAAACCCGTTCTCCCCTGCGGCTCTTTAGCGACGCTTGAAGATGAACCTGCGGTAGTGGCCGATTGGCGTCAACGTATTTGATCTTACAAACTAGATAGAATTCCGCCCAAGCAAAAGGGCGCGCCGGAGACCGGC
>JANLPX010000482.1:0-2906 GCA_031367485.1 Alphaproteobacteria bacterium
TGTGGCTCAGACCTCCACTCGCTGCACAACATGGAGCACATGATTAATATCTCGCGCAGGGGCCAACCGCCCGAGAATTTCGCCGGTCAGTTCGATCCAGCCGCCGATACAGTCTTTGGCCATGAATTCTGCGCCGAAATCCTCGAACATGGCCCCGGCACAACCGGTGCGCTGAAGACTGGAACTCGTGTGGTCTCCGTGCCGGTTACCCTCACCGCCACGGGCGTTGAGGCACTTGGCTTCTCCAATAGTCTCCCCGGCGGCTTTGCCGAACGCATGCTCCTGTCTGAGGCCCTGCTTCTAGAGGTTCCCAATGGCTTGCCTACCGATCAGGCGGCACTCACCGAGCCCTTTGCGGTTGGGGCTCACGCCGTAGCCAAGGCCCGCCTAGACAAAGACTCAGTTTGCTTAGTTATCGGTTGTGGCCCCGTTGGTCTGGCCGTCATCGCCGGTCTCAAGTCCAAAGGCTATGGCCCGGTCATTGCGGCTGACTATTCCCCCCGCCGCCGAGCAGCCGCTGAAATGCTGGGCGCTGACGTGGTCGTCGATCCGGCCAAAGAGAGCCCTCACGCCCGCTGGGAGAGCTTTGGCGTTCCTACTGCACGCGCCGCTCAAAGCATGGCTCGCATGATGGGCAAAACCTTTGGCCAGCCAGTTGTGTTTGAGTGCGTCGGATCGCCCGGTATCCTGCAACACCTGATCGAGGCCGCACCCGCAGGTAGCCAGATCGTGGTCGCCGGGGTCTGCATGGAAACCGACAAGATCGAGCCAGCCATTGCCATCACCAAGGAGATCGAACTGACCTTTGTATTCGGCTACAGCCCCGAAGAATTCGCCGCAACTTTGCGCCAGATTTCCGAAGGCGAGATCGATGTCAGCCGCGTCGTCACAGGCAAGGTGGGGTTGAGCGAAGTCGCGAATGCCTTCGTCACACTCGGCGATCCTGAGTCGCACGTTAAGATCCTGGTGGAGCCTGGCCGGTAGCGATTGATTAATTTCTGCTAACAATCTGTGGCTTTCGGGCGACGATTGCTCACAAACGAGGCATCTCTGCCATCCAAAACATGGCGGTTCATTGACTTGAATCCCGACCCAGCCTTCACAATCCCGACACAAATCGCGCTTGACGCGAGTAGATTGGGAAATCAAATGCGACCTTCAAGCCTTCGCCGTCGTTCTGTGATCAGCGTAAGCGCTCTTGCGCTTGTCATTGCCTTGCCCACCTTGGCCGCAGCCGCCGACAACCAAGTCGAAGAGTTGGTGGTTACTGCGCGGAAACGCGATGAAGCCCTGATCGACGTACCATTCTCCGTCAACGCCATGAGCGAAGCAAAGATGCGCTCCACCGGCGCAACGAATATTGAAGACATCTCGCGCAATGTCGCGGGCTTCACGGTCCAAAACCTCGGCCCAGGCCAAAGCCAAGTGGCGATCCGCGGCATCTCGGCCGGCCAGCTGGCCCGCGACCTTCCCGGTGTAAAAGAGCAGGTCGGCATCTATCTCGACGAGAGCGTTATCTCACTCTCTCTGTTCACCCCCGACCTCGACCTGTTCGATCTGAACCGTCTTGAGGTGTTGCGTGGTCCACAAGGAACACTGTTCGGATCAGGTTCGCTCTCCGGCACAGTGCGCTACATCACCAACCAACCCAGCATGGCCGGCGTTGAGAGCACCATCGAGGGAACCGTCAGTAGTGTGAGCCACGGCAGCACGGGTGGCGACCTTAAGGGGATGGTCAATCTGCCGATCGGCGAAAAGGCTGCGCTCCGCATCACGGCATATGCCTCCAAGTTCCCCGGCTTCATCGATGCGGTTCAGCCAAACGGGAGTCTGAAAGAAGACGTCAACGACGGCGAGCGCGTGGGCTTCCGCGCCGCGCTCAAGCTTCAGCTAACAGACAACATCACCGTCACGCCGCGCCTTATCTATCAAGACGTCACCGTCCATGGCTTCAACCGCGTCGATGAGTTCAATATCCTCGCCAACCCCTACACCACCACTCGTCCTAAAGTGACACTCGGTAATCTGCGCCAATTTACACAGCTGGAAGAGCGTTTCGACGACACCTTCAAGCTAGCCGATATCACAGCTAGCCTGGATTTGGGCGCGATGACGCTCACCTCAATCTCATCACACACAGAGCGGAACGTCCTTGTATTGCGTGACGCGACGGCCCTAACCGCCTCGATTACCGGGGGTTCCATTGGTCTTCCGGTCAATGTCTACAGCCTGAACGCACCACTGCGCGACACGACTAAGGTCAAACTCTTCACCCAGGAAATCCGGTTGGCTTCTAACGAAGCCGAGAAACTCGATTGGTTGGTCGGGCTCTTCTACAGCGACATGGACCGCAACTATGGTCAGTTTTTGGATGTCGCAGGGTTCACCGCGGCCACCGGGATACCCACAGCGGGTGCGCGAGCGCCTACCGACGCCCTCTATTACTCCACCGTGCCTTACAAGCTAACTCAGTACGCCGCGTTTGGTGAGGCCACCTATCACGTCAATGATAAGCTCGATATCACCGCAGGCCTGCGGCTCGCCCGCTACGAGGAAAAGCGTAAGCTAACCTTCGACGGCATCTTCGCTGACACGACCATCGATTTTCCGGGTAATGTTAAGGCCGACGATTTCGCTCCACGGGTGATCGTGTCCTACAAGGCGACGGACCACGTCACCCTCAACGGTCAAGTTTCCAAAGGCTTCCGCCTGGGTGGGGTCAATGATCCACTCAATAAGCCCCTTTGCAGCGCTGCAGATCTCACGACCTTCGGCAAGCTCGCCAAACCCGCTTTCGAAAACGAAAGTGTCTGGAACTACGAAGCAGGCCTGAAGGCCAAGCTGCCGGACGGCGGTGGCTCATTCACCATGGCGGCCTTTTATTCCGACATTGAGAACCTGCAAGC
>JANLPX010000451.1:0-4924 GCA_031367485.1 Alphaproteobacteria bacterium
GAAGGCCAAAGCGCAAACGTTGAGCTAGCTCTACCGGCGAGCCTCCTTACGGCACTTCAAGCCGAGGCGCCAAAACACGGTTTGGGAGCTGCGGCACGGTCAGTCGACGTGAGGGCGACCTTGTCAGGTCAAGGGTACGAGATCACACCTAGCGACGAGCAAACCGTCGCTCTAAAAGCCGGAAAAGCCGCCACCTTTTTCTGGGTCGCCAATCGTGTCGCCGGACCCAACGGCCGGCTCCACGTAGATGTTCAAACGGTGCTGACCGGCGTACGCAATCCGATGGAGTTCGCTCTGGCAAGCCTGGATACGGGTCCAAGCGCACCCGCGCCGGTCGCGACGGCTAAGAAAACTTGGTTGGGTCCCTTGGACGCCACCGGTCAGCGGACTGTGTTGGGCGCATTCCTAGTTTTGACCGCGCTCCTCATCGCCAGCCTCATCGCGCGAAACGCCCGTGATACTAAGCGGCGCGAAGAGCGGCGTCGCAAGTTCAACGCTTTTACGGACTACAGCGTGGTAACCGCAACTGAGGCTGAAAACCGGCGCGAAGCCGTGAATGACTCTCAGTCTGAGCAACGTCGCTACAATGACGGAATTCTGAGCAACGACACCCAGACCGATAGGGCCGACTAGCCCCGGAAGAACCGCGCCTGCCGGGGCTGAAGACTTAGAGCAAGTCGCCACCGGCAGCGGCGGCCGTCGTGCCATCACGCTCATAGGCCTTGATGACGTTGCGGCCCACGGTCCAGCGGTGCACCTCATCAGGTCCGTCGACCAAACGCTGCGAACGGATGTGGGTATACCAAGCGGCTAATGGCGTATCCGTCGAATAGCCCAGCGCGCCGTGCAGCTGAATGGCGGTATCCACCACCTTATGCACCATATGGGCCAGGAACACTTTGGCGATGGAGTTTTCCTGACGCAGGTCCATGCCCTTCTCGGCCTTGTAGGCGATGTGCAACAACATCAGCCTGGCCATGTAGAGTTCACTGGCGCAGTCGGCGAGCATCCACTGGACGCCCTGGCGTTCCGATAGTTTCTTGCCGAAGGTCTCGCGCTTGGTGACGTGCGCCGCGGCCATATCTAGCGCCCGCTGGGCCATCGCCACATTGTGCATGCCGTGCCGCAGGCGGCCATAGGCTAGGCGGTGCTGGCCCATATTGAAGCCCTGCCCTTCCCCACCCAAAAGGTTCTCGGCCGGCACCACGAGGTCCTTGATGTCGATCTCGGAGTGACCACCGCCCATGATGTGGCTGAGCGGACCTTCCTTGGCCATGGTGCCGATATCGCGCTTGATGATGTAGCCGGGATTGGGCAGTTCAACGATGAAGGTCGAATAGCGCTGATGGCGCGGCGCATCGGGGTCGGTCATGGCCATAACCACCGCCATGTCGGCGGCGCTGGCCGCCGATGAGAACCACTTCTCGCCATTTAGGATATAGTTTTCGTTGCCATCTTTCACCGCGCGGGTCTGCATGCCAGTGGCATCGGCCCCGGCGGCCTTCTCGGTCATGGAGTAACAGACGCGCTTTTCACCGTTCAGAAGGGGCTTGAGGAACTTCTCTTTCTGCTCTGGTGTGCCATGCGCCAGCAGGGTCAACATGGTGGCGTCGTCTGGACCCTGGCTATTCATCGACAATGCGCCGAGATGGCTCTCGCCCAATTCCATTTGAACAAGGGCGTTTGCCAGCGGGCCAAGCCCCATGCCGCCATGCTCCTTGGGGATGAAGGGCAACCACAGACCCCGACCCCGAGCCTTGTCACGCAGCTCTGCCAGGACAACCTTGAACGACTCTTTGTCTACAAGGCGCTTTTCGGCGGGAATGCATTCCTCGTGCACCCACTGACGTACCTTGGCCCGAATAGCTTTGGCTTCCGGCGGAACTTCGAAATCGATGGACATGGTCTTTCCCTAACCGTGATATTTATTTGTGGCCGACAACCTCAGCCCTTTGGACCCGTTGAGCAAGACCGACGTGGCGTCAGCTAGAGTATGTTCGGATAAGTTGGAACCGGTTATCGGACCTAAACATGCTCTAACTTTTTGAATTAGAGCCCTTTTTTCCTTTGGACGTTTCCGTCTAAAGGGGAAGGGCTCTAGGCAAATCAACCCGATAGACTTTGGATGCCGTGCCGGAAAATAGTGCCGTCTTCTCTGTCGCTGAGGCCCCGGCGGCCAGATGCTTGAAAGCGTTCCACAGGATGTCGTAGGTGCAACTGCCCAAATCGACAGGGAAATTGCTCTCAAACATGCAACGATCTACACCAAAGGCTTCGATACAGGTCTCCACATAGGGCTTCCACTCCGCCGCCAGCTGGGCCGATGGCGTCGCCGGCTCACTGAGGAACGAGTCAAAGCCTGGAAACACCATGGCTAGTCCCCCGATCTTGCAGCTCACATTTGGGCATGCCGCCAAATCTAGGATCGCCTGTTTCCAGATCGGGAACCGCTCTGCACGGCGGCCGGTATAGGTGCCGATTCCCAGTGGCGTCCCGACATGATCGAGGATGATCTGGGTCTCGGGGAAGGCTCTAGCCAGATCAAGCAGGTCTGAAAGCTGCGGTTCTAACATCCAAGCGTCGAACGACATGCCCATAGGGGCTAGCTGAGCAAAACCCTCACGAAATGTGGGTGACAGATAGAGACCAAGGTCTCGGCCAGCCATCGGTCCCAACACCAAGGGATCGCTATCGGCCGCGGCGGCGTGTCGAATACCCCTGAATCGCCCTCCGCCGGCTGCGATATGAGCTTGCAGCACGTCGCGCGCCGCGGCTCCAAGCGTCAGGTCCACATGTCCGACAATCGCGGCGCATGCTCGCACCTGGCCATAGTTACCGCTAGCGGACATAGCGGCGACACCATTGACAAACTCCGTCTCTCCGACCGGTCGCATCGCTTGCGATCCCTCGCGTCGATACATGGAGCCGCACTCCATATAGACCGTGGCCTGCACATTGTGACCGCTGCCCATATCGGCCAATAGCTCATGCAGCAGATAACGCGGCACCTTGCGGATGACCTTCTCAAACCCGTGCGTGGGCGGTGGCAACGCCGCCACGCGCGCCGCTGGGCGATCCCAAAGGTGATGATGGGGGTCGATAATCGGTAGATCCGGTTCGAGGATGTCTTCGGCATAACGGGTCATTGCTTCGCTCCCAGTATTTGAATTTCAGTGTTGCGCGCCGCGATGCGGCACACAAGCTTGCCCCGACGCTCAGGGTGCAGCATTTAGGGCGTATGAGCTTCCTCGAAAACCTCCCCGCCGCTGGCGCGCTTGTCGCTTTCTTCCAGGTCCTGATGATCGACCTTGCCCTGGCCGGTGACAACGCCGTCGCCGTGGGCATGGCGGCCGCAGGCTTGCCGCAGCACCAACGCCGCCGTGCGATCATCTTCGGGCTAGCGGGGGCCGTGGTGATGTTGATCGGGTTCGCCCTGATCGCGCGAAGTCTGCTGGTCAATGTCCAGGGGCTGATCTTGGGCGGCGGCTTTCTCCTGCTCTGGGTCTGCTGGAAGATGTACCGCGAACTCCGCGCTCAGGGTCGCGAGGAGGCAGCCGAGGGCGAGGCGGCTCTAGAGGACGCAACCGGCGTCGAGATTGGGGCCGCTCCAAAAAACCCGGCACCGGCTAAGACCATGCGCCAGGCCCTCACCCAAATTCTGGTGGCCGATCTGGCCATGTCCCTGGACAATGTGCTTGCGGTGGCCAGCGCGGCCCGCGAACATCCGCAAGTTCTCGTAATTGGCTTGATGATCTCCATCACCTTGATGGGCGTGGCAGCGACTTACATCGCCAAACTGCTTCACCGCTATCCGTGGATCGCCTATATCGGACTGGTGATTATCTTCTATGTCTCGCTGACCATGCTGTGGGAAGGACACCGGGACCTAACCATCGATCTGGGCAAGACAGCGCAGTACAACGCCCTGGCCCCCGCGATGCTCGACATCACGCCCGAGCAAATCACTGAACGCTTGTCGCAGCGAAAATAGGTGTCAGACCGCCAATCTTATCAAGCGGCCTTGGCGCTGATGGCCCAGTACGGCGACGACGCCGAGGTGATCGCCATGCTGCGGGCAGCTGAATTTGCTGCGGTCAATGACCTGGATGGCCTGGCCCAGTGGGACGACATCCTAGCCGCGCTCGCAGAGATGCGCGATGCCCCAACCGACCTTAAGAAACTAAACTGATCTCAGTAGGGACTACGCCGCCCCGCCAAACCGCTCTCGCCATTCTGCGACCTGGGTATCTTCGATCTTGCGGAATAGTACCTCCGGCGCCTGCACCGCGCGACCGACAGGCAGGATGTCCAAGGCTGTTTCGGCATCTGGCCACTGCGCCGGGGTAACTTCCCCCACCCCTGCGGCAATCGTCTTGGCAGCATAGGGAATGAACGGCTCAACGACCTTTGCGAACAGTGCCACGAGGTTCAGCCCGGTCCGCACCGCGACCGCGGCCCTCACCGGGTCGGTCTTCAGCGCCGTCCAAGGTGCCGCCTCAGTTAGATATTGATTTCCCAACACCCATAACTGCCGCAAGGCCTGACAAGCCTTGCGCATCTCAATGGCTTCCAACAGCTCGGTCAGCTCAGCGAGCTTAGCCCCAACATCGGTCCGAAGCTTGATCTCCAGGGGACCATCTTCCCCGCCGCTCGGCACGACGCCCTCAAACCGTGTCTCGGTGAACTTCAGGATGCGGTTGACGAAGTTACCCAGGACGTCAGCTAAGTCAGAGTTCACCTGCGTCTGGAACTGCTCCCAGGTGAAGGTCGCGTCAGACGTTTCCGGCGTATTGGCGCTCAGCCACCACCGCCAATAGTCCGGCGGCAAAAGCTCCAGCGCCTGATCCATAAACACGCCACGCTTCTGCGATGTGGAGAACTTGCCGCCGTAATAGTCCAGCCAGTTCATACCCTTGAGCCGGTC
>JANLPX010000452.1:0-4220 GCA_031367485.1 Alphaproteobacteria bacterium
GCCGGGACGTCTCGCTGCCCTATTCAAGAAACCCGACAGCCAGCGGGGTGTCTATCTCTGGGGGCCGGTGGGACGAGGCAAGTCCATGCTGATGGACTTGTTCTTCGAGACCTCGGCGATCAAGGCCAAACGCCGCACCCACTTCCACGTCTTCATGGGCGAAATCCACGCCCTGATCGGCGAATGGCGCAAATCTGACCCCGCCGCCCGCAAGGCCCAGTTCGGCCAGGCCAAAGGCGATGACCCCATCGCGCCGGTCGCCGACATTGTAGCCACCCAGGCTCGGCTTCTCTGCTTCGACGAGTTCCAAGTGACCGATATCGCCGACGCCATGATCTTGGGTCGCCTGTTCGAGGCCTTGTTCGCCAGGGGCGTCACCCTGGTAGCCACATCCAATCGGATCCCTGATGCCCTCTACAAAGATGGTATCAACCGCCAGCTGTTCCTACCCTTCGTCGCGGAGCTGAAGGATCGTCTGGAGGTGGTCTCTGTCGCCGGAACCCATGACTATCGCCTAGACCGCCTACGCGCGGCGGGTACTTGGTTCTCCCCCAACGACCCTGACAACCAACGCAGCTTCGCCGCCCTCTGGCGCGATATGCTGGGTCATGAGGAAGAGCTCGGCGAAACCCTGGAGGTCCTGGGCCGCAAACTCCACTTGCCCCACGCCTTTGGCGGCATGCTGCGGGCCAGTTTCGCCAGCCTCTGCTCGGTAGCGCTTGGCCCCAACGACTATGTCGCCATGGCCGGCAGGTTCCACACCATCTTCCTTGAAGACCTGCCCAAGCTCAACGCCAACCGCCGCGAGGAAGCCCGTCGGCTCGTCATCTTCATCGACGCCCTCTACGAAGCCCGCACGCGCCTGATCGTGCTCGCCGAGGCCGACCCTATTGCGCTCTATCCCCAAGGCGATGGATCTTTCGAGTTCGAGCGCACGGCGTCACGTTTGCAGGAAATGCGATCAGCCGATTGGTTGGCGGAGACCAACGCCGTCTAAAACACAACCTGAGTCCCCAGCTCCACCACACGCGAGGCCGGGATCTGGAAGAAGTCCGTTGCGCGGACGGCGTTGCGCGTCAGGTACACGAACAGGAGGTCCTGCATCTGTGCAAAGCTGTTTCTCGAGCGCGGCAGAAGGCTGCGACGACTGACAAAGAACGACGTACGCATGATGTCAAACTTCAAGCCTTGATCCCGCGCCAGGGTCAGGCCGCGCGCCACATTTGGCGTCTCCATAAACCCGAAGGTTAGGACAACGGATTTGAAACCCCATCCTAAATCCGTGACGGCCACCCTGTCAGAATCTGGGATACGAGGCCGCCGCACTGTGCGGACTGTCAGCAGCACGACCTGCTCGTGCAGCACCTGATTGTGCTTGAGATTATGCATGAAAGCGGCCGAGACATGAGCGGGGTCTTGAGTCAGGAAGACGGCTGTTCCCTTGGCCCGCATGGGCGGACGAGCCGTGAGCATCGCTATGATGTCCGTCGCGGCCGGACTAACCTGCTCAGCCTGGGCGAGCCGTTTCTGGCCACGGGTCCAGGTCGCCATGACCAAGATGAGGGCCGCAGCGATGATCAGTGGCACGTAACCACCGTGGGCGACCTTCAGAAGGTTTACCAACAGAAAGCCGGTCTCGATGCCGATGAAGACACCAAAGGCCCCTATCGCCTGACCGATACTCCATCCCTTCAGGCGGTGAAGCGCGAAGACCGCTAGGATGGACGATGTGATCATCGCCCCGACGACTGAGATGCCATAAGCGCTGGCCAAGGCACTCGACGACCGGAAGCCAAGTACCAGCCCGATGACGCCGATCATTAGAATCCAGTTGATCTGCGGCGCATAGACCTGTCCGACATGATCCTCGGATGTGGGCGTCAGGGTCAGACGTGGGAGTAGGCCTAGTTGAACAGCCTGCTGCGTCAGGGAAAAGGCACCGGATATCACCGCCTGGCTGGCAATTACGGTTGCAGCGGTAGCTAGAAGGACCAAGGGTAACTGGAGTGACTGTGGTGCAAGCAGGAAGAACGGGTTCGCCGCAGCAGCGTTGTCTGCCAACACCAATGCACCCTGGCCCAGATAATTCAGGATCAGGCAGGGAAAGACCAAGAGCATCCACGTGGCTTGGATAGGCTTGCGGCCGAAATGGCCCATGTCAGCGTAAAGCGCCTCGGCTCCGGTCACCGTCAAGAATACCGAGCCTAGAACGGCTGGGGACAACCCGGGATGGCGAATGAAGATTCCGACAGCCTGCGAGGGGTCAAGGGCTTGGAGGATCTGAGGCGCGCGGAAGATGGCTACCAAGCCAAGCAAGGCGATGACCGCGAACCAGACCACGCAGATCGGGCCAAACCATCGGCCAATCCCTCCCGTTCCACGCTTCTGGGCCACGAAAAGCGCGACCAGGACCAAGATGGCAATTGGCGTGACGAAAGGGTCGATCCTGCCCGCCAATCCATCTATCAGCTTAAGGCCCTCGACAGCTGAAAGGACAGAGATCGCGGGTGTGAGGATCGCATCGCCGAAGAACAATCCCGCCCCCAGCATGCCAATGAGAAGGACCATGCCAGCCCCCCGTCCACCGGCGCGCTGAACCCGGGCCATCAGGGCTAGAACACCACCCTCGCCACGGTTGTCGAACCGCATCAGGACCAGAACATATTTGATGGTGACGATCACCATCAGGGTCCAGAACATCAGCGAGATCACCCCGATCACATCAGCCGCGGCAACCCCGCCGCCAGCCTGCCGCAGGTGGGAAATGGACTCTTTGAACGCATAAAGCGGGCTGGTTCCAATATCTCCGTAAACCACGCCCGCCGAAGCAAGGGCGAGCGCGAAGTTGACGCGCAAGGACGGCGGCGGCGAAGGCCCGTCATCAGCCGGAATTTCGGTCATCATAGCCCCTTGGAAACAGGCTGGGCTTGTCCTGCCTTGGGCATAAAAATTCCATGTGGTTGTAGTGGGTGAGGGGCCCCAACCCCTTGCGTCAGCCCGAAAGCCGGAGCCTTCATGCGAGGTCTTCACTCGAAGATCCGCGTCGGAGTGCACCCATGAATGCGTCACCAAACGACCCCATGTCAGCCGTCCGTCGGCCGATTCCGACCCTGGCTGCCTACGCACTTTCGTTGACGATGGTTGGGGTGGCGGCGGTGGGGGCGGTCACTCTCGATCGGCTGATCGGCGCGCCGAATCTGTCTCTAGTTTTCGTGCTGCCGGTGGTGATAGCGGCGGCGAGTTTCGGCTGGGGTCCTGCGTTGACGGCGGCTATTGGCGGTGCAGTCGCGTTCAATTTCTTCCTGATTGAGCCGCGCTACACTCTTCGTATTGCCGATCCTGCAAACGTCTGGGCGTTGGTCCTGCTGATCATCTCGGCCGGGATCGTCAGTGCGGTTGCCGCCCAGTCTCGCCGTCGAGCCCTTCAGGCTCTTGGCGCTCTCGACCAGGCCTCGGCACTGCAGACCCTGGCCCGTGCCCTGGCCGGGGCATCTGACCGTGCGGGGATTGCGCGGGCTGGTGCTGAGGCTCTGGCGGCGCTGTTCGGGGCGCCCGCCACGATCCTGATCGAAGAGGCAGATAGTCTGGAAGCCGTCGCTACCGCTGGCGGCACCGAACTCAGCGCCGCTGACATCGAGGCCGCTGAGTGGGCGCACAGCGCGCGCCTGCCAACCCGTGGGCAAGCCTATCCGGTCGAAAGATCAGATTTTGACTTCTGGCCCCTGGTTACGCCGCAGCATTTGCGCCTTGTCTTGGGCGTAGCGATTTCTGGACGGGCCGAGAGTCGGCCCCAGTCACCCGAGCTGCTGGTCGAGACAGTCGGGCGCTATCTAACGGTGGCCCTAGACCGCGAAGACCTCGCCCGGCGGGCCACGGAGGCGCAAATGCAAGCGGCGGGCGAACAGGTGAAGTCGGATCTGTTGGCGGCGGTTTCGCACGACTTGCGGACCCCGCTGTCGACCATCCTGGTCACGATCCAGAGTCTGCGCCGGTTCGAGGCCCAGCATGATGCCGAAACGCGAGCCGAATTGCTGAGCCTGGCCGAGACAGAGACCGAAAGGCTATCGGGCATGGTGGCAAACCTTCTGGACATGAACCGGATCGAGGCTGGTGCCCTGCTGGTACGCCCTGACGCTGTAGCATTGAATCGTCTGATCGAGGCGGCCCTAGGTCGGGCTGCAACCGCCCTGGCGGGGCACCCGGTCGATGTCGCGCCGGTC
>JANLPX010000510.1:0-3027 GCA_031367485.1 Alphaproteobacteria bacterium
ATGAGGATAGGATATTGTCATTGGCACCTACGGTGCCTTCTCCCCTAGCGGGAGAAGGTGGCCCCGTGGAACGGGGTCGAATGAGGGGTCTTGCTCCCCTCATCGCGCCTAGCCAGAATGTAGACCTTAGGATTTTGAGAGACCCCTCATCCGTCGTGCCTACGCACGACACCTTCTCCCGCAAGGGGAGAAGGGGAACAGAAGACGAATTTGAGACGGAGATATTTGATGGCGGACGGTAGTGTGGATCTCGAAGGCTTTCGCACCGAGGCGCGGGGCTGGATTGAGGCGAATTTCCCGGCGGGGCTGAAAGGTCGCGCCAACCCGATGATGCGCGAAGAGATGTCCAAGCCTAGTGCGGACCAGGAAACCTGGCGCAAGGCGATGGGCGAAAAAGGTTGGGGCGTTCCAACTTGGCCGTCTGCCTATGGCGGTGGCGGTCTTTCCGGCGGCGAGGCCCGCATCATCCAGCAGGAGCTGGGTCGCGCAGGCGCCTATAACCCAATCGGCGGCATGGGCGTGATGATGTTCGGCCCTACCCTGCTTGAATATGGCACGGAAGATCAGAAGAAAGAGCATATCCCGAGGATCGTTCGTGGTGATGTGCAGTGGTGCCAAGGTTTCTCGGAGCCCGGAGCCGGTTCTGATCTTGCCTCACTGTCAACAAAAGCTGAAGACAAGGGCGACCATTACTTAATCAATGGTCAAAAGATTTGGACCAGTGGTGCCCAATACGCGGACTGGTGCTTCTGTCTGGTTCGCACGGACACCAGCAAGAAGCATGAAGGCATCAGCTTTGTGCTGTTCACCATGCATCAACCGGGCGTCGAGGTTCGGCCGATCCCGTTGATCGCGGGCAATTCGCCGTTCTGCGAAACCTTCTTCACCGACGCCAAGGCCGACAAGAAGGACCTAGTGGGTCCGCTGAACGGCGGCTGGTCGATCGCCAAGCGGCTGTTGCAGCATGAGCGCTCAGGCCTTTCGGGCGCGGGCGGCGGCGGCATGTTCGGCGGCGGCAAGCCGTTGACCAAACTGGCCAAGGAATATCTGGGTGAGGATGCTCAGGGCCGGATCGCCGACAGCGATCTGCGCACCCGGATCATCAATCATGAGATGGAGGTCCGCGCGTTCCAACAGACCGCCATGCGCGCCATGCTGGAAGCCAAGGGCAATTCCGGCCCGTCTTCGGCCACCTCGATCATGAAGAATGCCGGCACCCATTGGATGCAGGAAAAGGCCGAGTTGACCCTGGAAATTATGGGTCATCAGGGTCTGGGCTGGGAAGGTGAAGGCTTTAGTGCCGAAGAGCTGGGCGCGGTGCGCGGGTGGCTGGGCGGCAAGGCCTTCACCATCTATGGCGGCAGCCACGAGGTTCAGAACAACATCATCTCCAAGCGGATTTTGGGGTTGCCTGATCTGACACAGAATAACTGATCGGACGAAAACCGCGGTGCCATGAATTGGGCCGCTCGCGCTCACAGCACACACAACACCAAGACCAATAAGGAACCTACGAAAATGGCCGTTCTGAACGACGAACAGAGCATGCTCCGCGACGCAGCCAAGAGCTGGACGCAGGAAAAAAGCCCGGTCACCGCCTTCCGCAAGATGCGCGATAGCGGTGTGGATATCGGGTACGACGTCAACGCCTGGAACGAGATGGCCGAGATGGGTTGGGCCGGGGTGATCATCCCTGAGGAATATGGTGGGTCGGATTTCGGCTACCTGTCTCTTGGCCTGATCCTGGAAGAGCTGGGTCGGACTCTGACGGCGTCGCCGCTATTGGTCTCGGCCATGGGCGCAGCCTCAGCCCTGGTACTGGGCGGGACCGACGCACAGAAATCAGAGTGGTTGCCCAAGATCGCTGACGGTTCAGCGGTCGGCGCGCTGGCGGTGGACGAAGGCGCTCACCACGCGCCCAGCAAGGTTGAGACCAGCTTTGCGGGCGGCAAGATCACGGGCAAGAAGTCCTTCGTGCTGGAAGGCTTCAAGGCCGACGTGCTGATCGTTTCCGCCAAGGGCCCAGACGGTATCGGGCTCTACCTCGTGCGCGGCGATGACGCCGGTGTCAGCCGCAGCCGCCTCGCCTTGGCCGATAGCCGCGGTGCCGCCAATATTGAGTTCAAGGGTGCCGCAGCCGAGCCCCTGACCGGCGGGGCCGAGGTTCTGGAAAAGACCCTGGACCGCGTGCGGGCCGGGATCTGTGCCGAGATGCTAGGCGCTGCGGTTCAGGCCTTCGAAGTGACCTTGGATTACCTCAAGGTCCGCGTGCAGTTTGGCCAGGTGATCGGCTCATTCCAGGCCCTGCAACACCGCGCGGCCAAGATGTTCACCGATCTGGAACTGGCGCGCTCTGCCGTTGAGGCTGCCCTCGCCGCCATCGACGCAGACAGCCCCGACGTGCCGGAACTGGTCAGCTTGGCCAAGGCCAAGATGGGTGACACCTTCCACGTGGTGAGCAACGAAATGGTGCAGATGCACGGCGGCATCGGCATGACCGACGCCCACGATGCGGGCTTTTATCTGAAGCGCGCCCGGGCCTGCGAAGCAGCGTTTGGATCGCAGAGCTTCCATCGGGACCGGTATGCGCGGATCCAGGGCTATTGATCTGGGGCTGATGCTCTAGAGAGGACCGACAAGACCCCTTCGGTGGAGACGCCGGAGGGGTTTTTGTTTGGAGTTAGGGGTTGGAAGAGTTGGTCCACATATGAAGTTCGTAGACAAACTCTTGCTGAGACTGGGCCTCGACGGCGGGCTGCAACGGCAAAGCGCCACTTGAACCACTAAGCCCACAAAGGACACGAAGGGAGCCAAGACGCCATGACTGAGCGATTAGAACCTTTGTGTTCTTTGTGCCCTTTGTGGTGAACTTTTGGATTGGAATTGAAACGCTAAGCGCAACTTGTTCCAGAAGCTGCAATGGGATATACAAATGGAATATCCCAATGAGACTCCCATGGCCCGCACCACCCTATTCCTCTCAAATCGCTCTCAGGCTCTGCGCCTGTCCAAGGACGTCGCGTTCCC
>JANLPX010000520.1:0-3795 GCA_031367485.1 Alphaproteobacteria bacterium
GCCGAGCCGATTAGTGCCCTTATTTCTGGCCGAAGGCCCGCAGCCAGCAGATGTCTCGTTTGATCTTGCCGCGCCGGGCGTCATGACCGCGGTGACCTATCAGAGCCTGCACGGGTTTTGGGCCGATGAGGACAAGCTGCGCTACAGCAAACTACTAACAGACCTCCACGCCATGGGCCCGGTAACGCTTATCCTCGATGAGGCGCACCACCTGCGCCGTGAATGGTGGAATGCCCTATCGGCCCTGGCTGACGGGTTACCCGAAGTTCGGATTATTGCCCTAACCGCGACGCCGCCCCATGACGCACCCACCGCCGAGTGGGGTCGATATGAGGCGATGTGTGGGCCGATTGATTTGGAGATCGGGGCACCCGAACTAGTCCGGAACGGTGACCTCAGCCCGCATCAGGACCACGTATATTTCTCAACCCCTGGCCACGAAGCCCTCGACTTGCTGGACCGACGACGGCGAGGTCTGGCCGAGATTCAGGGCCAGCTGCGCGCCGATGACGAGCTGCTGGACTTCTTGGAGAGTCACCCTTGGTTGGCTGATCCTAAGTAAAATGTAGAGGCGATACTTGAGGCGCCGGAGATGCTTTCGGCCGTGCTTGTCCATTTGGTGGCGAGCGGACGCAAGCCACCAAAGGCCGCGCTGGCCTTACTTGGAATTCGCCGCCGGGGCGTGCCGGTCTCAAGCCCATTTTGGCTTGATGTTTTGCTCAATGGATTTCTGTTCGGCTTTGCTGAGGTGTTCCCGATCGGGCCGGAGCGCCTCAAGTGGCTCAAATCCTCGCTCAATGCCCACGGGCTGATCGAAGGCAGCAAGGTTCGGCTCACGGAAAGCCGCAGTCTCTTTACGCTAATGGCCGGTGGCTTAGGTAAGCTGGGCAGCATCGCCGAGATCGCGCGCGCTGAAGCCTCCAGTCTAGGATCAGACCTGCGGATGGTGGTGTTGACCGACCATGTCCGCGCCGGTGATCTTACCCAGATTTCCAGCCCGAACTATAAGGCCGCCAAGCTGGGGGTCGTACCGATATTTGAGACTTTGCGCCGGTCGGCTATTTCGGACCAGCGACTTGGAGTCCTGACCGGGAGCGTGATCATCCTGCCGCGCGGGATCGAGGGTGCATTGAGCGAAGTCGCTGCGCAGCGCGGGGTCGCGCCGTCGGACCTGCAGCTCTCCGATCTACCGTCTTGCCCCGGTTACATGCGGCTTAGCGGCAAAGGTGAGGGTGATCGTAGGTTAGTGGAGGTGGTCACCGCGCTGTTCACAGCAGGCCACATCACGATTCTGGTCGGCACCCAGGCCTTGCTGGGTGAGGGTTGGGACGCGCCGGCGGTGAACAGTCTCGTCCTGGCCAGCAATTCGACCGCCTACATGCTGTCGAACCAAATGCGCGGACGGGCCATTCGCATTGATCCCAATAAGCCCGATAAGGTGGCCAATATCTGGCACTTGGCGACAATCGAAAAGCCGCCCGCCAATCTTGTGGCAGAGCTCAATGAATGGCTGAACTGGCGTGGTCTTGAGGAGGGTGATCAGTTCGCCTCGGACCTGGCCCTTCTGGATCGCCGCTTCCAGACCTTTGAGGGGGTCTCGAACGGAGAGTCTGTGGCAATCGAGAACGGGCTGGGGCGGCTTGGTCTTTCTGGAGTGACGGGGCTGGAGCAATCCAACGCGCGAACCCTGGCTCTGGCCCATGATCGGCGCGCCATCGCGCAGACTTGGCGGCGCTCGCTGGGCGGAGCCTCGCCGCTGGCTCGGGCGCACGAAACAGCGTCGCCGAACTATGCGCCGCGCATCCTGGCTTGGTCCGATACCCTGCGTTGGCTGATCGTGAGCGCGATTTCGGCGGCTATCTTTGCGGCAGCCGAAGCGCTGCAAGGCTATGACACGCTTGCGAACCTGGCGCTTCTCGGCATGACCGCCGCCGGAGCCGCATTTATGGCCGCCGTGCCCTTCTTGTTGCGGGCATGTTGGCTGTTTGCCCGCAACGGCTCAGTGGAAGGCAGCTTGAATCAGGTCGGTCGGGTGCTGCTGCTCAGCCTAAACAAGGCCGGTCTGATGTCCGATAGCGAGCTGCATATGGCTCGGTTCACGGTGAATACGGCGGAGACCGGGCGCTATGACATTGTGCTGCGTGGGGTGCCCCGGGCCACTGAGCGGGTGGCTTTGGAGGCCTTGGCTGAGATCTTAGGTCCGGTGCAGAATCCGCGTTATCTCATGGTGCGTACAAGCTGGCTGCGTTGGCTAAAAAGGACCGACTATCATGCGGTTCCCGCTACGATAGGTCGGCGCAAAGAGTGGGCGGAATACTTCCATCGGCAATGGGAGCGCCATGTGGGCTCATCCAAGCTGGTGCATGCTCGGACGCCGGAGGGGCGGATTACTTTGTTGCGCGCACGGGCCAAGTCCTTTGCGGCGGGGTTCCAGCGGATTGTGGATCGGCGGTCAGCCTGGATGTGAGGGGGCGCCGATTTCAGCTGCCCGGCCGCGCAAACCCCAGCACCGCCTCGAACACTTCTGCCACTGCCAGGGTCATCGCATCCCCATCCCGGGGCCCGATCAACTGTACGCCGACCGGGAGGCCTTGTGCCGTCAGGCCTGCGGGGACGCAGGTGGCGGGCAGGCGGCAGGCGGTGGCTAGGGCTATCCAGTTTAGGTTGGAGGCGTAGGGGATATTGTCGCCTGTTGAGAGGGTGAGTTCGCGGGTGTTGAAGGGGGTTTGGTCGTGGGGGAAAGCCGGGGTGGCGGTGACCGGAGCCAGGATCACGTCATATTTGGTGAAGGCGGCAGCGACCTGATGGGTCATCTGGGCGCGGGCTTCGTCGGCGGCGAGCCAATCGGCGTGCGTGAGAGTGTAGTCGAGAACGTTGGCCAGGGATGGGTCGTTGGATCCGGCGGCTATGGCTTGGAGGATCGACGGGCGGGCCGCTAGCATCTGGGCCTGCTGGTCGGGAGGCAGGTCTGTGAATAGAACCGAACTCAAAAGGCGACGATAGACTGTGGAGAGGTGCTGGGCATCGACGGGGCAGGCGATGGGTTCGACGCTCGCGCCTGAGGCGGCCAAGCTGGCAGCATAGGCCTCGATGACCGTGCGGACCTGGGGGTCCAGGGGGAAGCTCGGCTCATCAAGCCAAAGGCCGACACGGATTTGGGATGGCGCGGTTATGGCGGGTTCGGGCCTGTCAGCGATGACTTGGAACAGCAAGTTTAAGTCGCGGGCCGAGCGGGCCATGGGGCCGACCACATTGAGGTCGCGGGATGATCTCGTGCCCGGTGCCGGGGGCACGTGGCCGAAGGGCGAGACCTCGCCCCATGAGGGCTTGTGCGAATAGACGCCGCAATAGCTGGCCGGGATGCGCAGGGAGCCGCCGATGTCGGAGCCGATCTCTAGTGACGTGATGCCGGTGGCGAGCGCGCTGGCTGCACCGCCCGAGGAGCCGCCTGTGGTGCGGGTGACGTCCCAGGGGTTGTTGGAGGTGCCGTAGAGGCCATTGAAGCTCTGCCAGTCGCCCGCCATGACCGGTACATTGGTCTTGCCCCAGATGATGGCTCCGGCCGCGCGAGCCTTTGCAATGACCGTGGCGTCGTCGCAGTCGCGGCCGAGGAAGGTGCGGAGGCCGGAGCTGGCGGGCATGCCGGTGACGTCAAGGGTGTCTTTGGCGGTCATGGGCAGACCGGTCAGCGGGCCTTGGGGCTCGCCGTTGGCGCGAGCGATGTCCGAGGCTTGAGCGGCCTTCAGCGCGCCTTCGGGGTCGGTGAGGATGACGGCATTGAGTTTGGCGTGGGTG
>JANLPX010000531.1:0-10890 GCA_031367485.1 Alphaproteobacteria bacterium
CGGAAATGGTGCGAATGGCCTCGGCGCATACTGGGCTTGAGGTTTTGCAACTGACCTTTGAAGAGGTTTACTGGCACGAAGCGTTTGAAGGCATATGGGCCAATGCCTCGCTGCTCCACGTGCAGCGGAGTGCTTTGGTTGGTGTCATGCAAAAACTCCGCGACGCGTTGGTGCTTGGCGGCGTTTGGGAACTGTCCTTCAAGCCAGGCACCGGGGAAGGTGTCGCATTTGGACGGTGGTTCACAAACCTCTCGGAGGCCGATGTTCCGGCGCTGATAGGCGAGGTGGGTGGGTTGGAAATTCTCGCTCTGACCTCAAGCTTTGATGTCCGACCGGGGAAATCTCACGAGGGCTGGACCAACATCCTGGTACGACGGGTAACCTAACCTCTGTGTTTGGGCTTGGCCCGACGCAGGGCTCATGACATAAGGTCGCCCGCTCGCCGCCGGTCCTGGCGGCGTCTATGTTTTCAGCCGAAGGCGGACATCAACGGGCGCGCGATCGCGCTCGGGTCCGAAAACCAAATATGTCGATGCAGATCGTTGATAAATCAAGCGAAGGCCTGAGCCGCGTGTTCGGCGTTACGGTTCCCGCAGCGGACCTGAGCGCCAAGCTGGAAGCGCGGATCGCCGAAGTAACGCCGACGCTCAATATCAAGGGCTTTCGTCCAGGCAAGGTGCCGACCGCCCACGTCCGCAAAATGTACGGCAAGGCCCTGATGAGTGAGGTGGTCGAGCAGACCATCAATGAAAGCACGCAGAAGGTTTTTGAAGATAACAAGCTGCGCCCAGCCGGCGAACCTGAATTGAAGCCGGACGGCGACATGAACGCGGTTGTGGATGGCAAGGCCGACCTGGCCTACGAAATCGCTGTCGAGGTCATGCCCGACTTCGAGCTGACCGATCTGACTAAGATTTCGCTCAAGCGTCCAATCTATGAGCCAACCGCCAAGGAAGTTGATGAGGCGGTTGACGAGTTGGCTAAGTCCAATCGCAGCTACGAGCCGCGCACGGGTAAGTCACTTAAGGCGAAGGATGGCGATCAAGTCGTGATCGACTTCATCGGCCGTGTTGACGGCGTAGCGTTCGAGGGCGGCGCGGCGACGGACACCGATCTCACCTTGGGGTCCAATCAGTTCATCCCGGGATTTGAAGAGCAGCTAGTTGGTTCCAAGCCGGGTGATGCGGTCACGGTGAAGGTGACTTTCCCGGCCGAGTACCAGGCCGAGAATTTGGCGGGCAAGGACGCCGAGTTCGAAGTCACCGTCAAAGAGGTCAAGGCTCCAGTCGCGACCAAGGCAGACGACGCTTTTGCTGAGCGCCTGGGCATTGAGTCCCTCGAGAAGCTGCGCGAGCTTCTGAAGACCAACCTGGAAGGCCAATATGCTGGGGCTTCGAAATTCAAGCTGAAGCGCGCTCTGTTGGACGTGCTGGACACCAAGCATGATTTTCCCCTGCCGCCCAAGATGGTTGAGGCCGAATTTGGTCAGATCTGGACGCAGGTTCAGCAGGACAAGGAACGCGAAGGCCTGCCGCCCGAGGACGCTGAGAAGTCGGACGACCAGCTCCAAGTCGAATATCGCAAGATCGCCGAGCGCCGCGTCCGCTTGGGTTTGGTGCTAGCTGAAATCGGCCGTGCCAATAGCGTGCAGGTCACCGATCAGGAACTGGCCGAGGCCATGCGTACCGAGGCGATGAAGTACGGCCAACAAGCGCAACAAATCTTCGATATGTTCCGCCAGAACGCCAATGCCCAGGCCCAATTGCGGGCACCAATCTTTGAAGACAAGGTCGTCGACCTGATCATTGCGCAGGCCAAGGTGAAGGACGCCAAGGTCTCGAAAGATGAGCTGATGAAGGAGGACGAGATGCCCGACGGGTACGCCGCCTAATCCCTCAGGGCGACCGCAAAAACGATATGACCTCTCTCCGGAAACGGAGAGGGATTTTCTTTAGATATACGGGTCACCTTGCAACGGTCTGGCCGACACGCGATATCGGTAGGGACAGCGGCTCTGACGACAGAGTCGTGCACACCACAAGAAGGGCAACTTCCCAATGCGTGATATGGCAACGACAGCCCTGAACCTGGTCCCTATGGTGGTCGAGCAGACCAGCCGGGGGGAGCGAGCGTTTGATATTTTTTCCCGCCTGCTGAAAGAGCGCGTGATCTTTCTGAGCGGTCCGGTCGAGGACGGGATGTCCGCCTTGATCTGTGCCCAGCTGCTCTATCTCGAGGCCGAGAATCCCAAGAAAGAAATTCAGATGTACATCAACTCGCCCGGCGGCGTGGTGTCGTCTGGTTTGGCGATTTACGACACGATGCAATATATTCGCTGCCCGATTGTCACGCTGTGCATGGGCATGGCGGCATCGATGGGCTCGTTTTTGTTGTCAGCCGGCGCGCCCGGTCAACGGATATCGTTGCCGAATTCGCGGATTATGGTTCACCAGCCCTCTGGGGGCTATTCCGGTAAGGCGTCAGACATCGCGCGCCACGCTGAGGACATTCTGAAAACCAAGAAGCGCCTGAACGAGCTTTATGCCAAGCACACAGGCCGCTCCTACGCCGAAGTCGAAGAGATGCTCGATAACGACACGTTCATGACCCCTGACGAAGCCAAAGCTTGGGGCTTGATCGATCAGGTTCAAGAAAACCGGGGCGAAGACTAGGCTCGCTTAGCCGCAAGGCTAACAAGGTGATCGCGCCCTGCGGGGCCGGTCACGTCGATACGCTCGAAGTCGGAAAGATCTTCGGTTCGAATGTCGGCGAACATACCCTTTGGGTCTTCATGGAAGTGCAGGAACGACCTGGACTTGCGATAGAAGATCCCGCGTTTCTTTTCGACCATACCCGGCATGGTTCTTAGGATGACCAACAGAGGTTCCAGCCGGTCCAAATCTTGGTCGCGGGCGTGGCGCATGACTAGGGCTTCTCCTTGAACACCCGGTAGCCTGGATCGTCAGTGATTTTCAGCATCTCTCGGTCACCGCTGGTATCGCCATAGGCTGCCGTCAGACGCAGATCGGCACCGAACATCTGCCGTAGTCGCCGGACCTTTTCCGCTCCCCGGCAATTGGCTCCAGAAAAATGGCCGGTCAGGCGATTTTGGTCATCAAACTCAAGCTCCGTGCCGATGATGGCGTCTGCGCCAAGCCCCCGGGCAAAGGGAGCGATCAGGATTTCCGGCGAGGCCGTGACAATAACTAGCTTGGCGCGGCGTTGACGCCAGCGCCGCCAAGTCTGCACAGCGTCGGGGCGCAGGAGATATTGCGACTGGGTCTGAGCAAACGCCCGGGCCTCTTCCTCGAGAACCTCGCGCCCCACACCACCCAGGAATTCGCGTACGGCAGCAGACTTAATCTTTCCGCGATTGCGATGGCCGAGATAGCCGATGGCAGCAGGTATCATCCGCAACATGCCAGCGTTGAAGCGCGCAGGATCAACCCGCCACTTCAGAAAGGCCATGAAGCTGTCGCGGACTGTCAGGGTTCCATCAAAGTCAAAGGCGACGATACCGGCGTCTTCGATCTGATCGTCGAGAAACTCCTGCGACGCGCGGCTCCCGGCCCGAAGGCTCTTTCTAGCCATAGCGTCTATTGTCCCCCAACCTACGCCTTGCGATCAATCTGGCCGTACCCATCTAGGGATTCGCCTGACCCCGCCATTTCTGGGCGAATGTGTAGCAAAGCTTGTGATCTGCGGCCTGATCGGGGATTGTCAAGGATTAGACAACCTCAGGCGCGTATTCTGATCAGATGACCTGGGGAATCGCCTCCCCAGGCAAGCGAGCCGGACGTGCGCCGAGTTCGTTTAGAGAGTGAGAGATAGCATGACGAAGGCCGCGACCGGAGATTCCAAGAGCACGCTCTACTGCTCTTTCTGCGGCAAGAGCCAGCACGAGGTCCGCAAGCTGATTGCGGGACCCACAGTGTTCATCTGCGATGAATGCGTTGAGCTGTGCATGGATATCATCCGCGAAGAACACAAGATTTCCTTTGTTAAATCAAAGGATGGGGTGCCGACTCCAAAGGAAATTCGCGAGGTTCTCGATGATTATGTCATTGGGCAAGACCACGCGAAAAAGGTCTTGTCGGTGGCGGTCCACAATCACTATAAGCGCCTGAACCACGCGTCGAAGAACAATGACGTCGAGCTTGGTAAAGCCAATATTCTGCTGATCGGTCCGACCGGTACCGGCAAGACCCTGCTGGCCCAGACCCTGGCTCGAATCATCGACGTGCCGTTCACCGTGGCCGACGCGACAACCCTGACCGAAGCGGGTTATGTGGGTGAAGATGTCGAAAACATCATTCTGAAGCTGTTGCAATCTGCCGACTACAACGTCGAACGGGCGCAACGCGGCATCGTTTACATTGATGAAGTCGATAAGATCAGCCGCAAATCGGACAATCCATCCATCACCCGCGACGTGTCGGGCGAGGGTGTTCAGCAGGCTTTGCTGAAGATCATGGAGGGCACGGTGGCCTCTGTGCCGCCGCAGGGTGGGCGTAAACATCCGCAGCAAGAGTTCCTACAGGTCGACACGACCAACATCCTGTTCATCTGCGGCGGTGCTTTCTCGGGTCTTGAGAAGATTATCTCGGCTCGCGGGCAGGGGACGTCTATCGGTTTTGGGGCCAAGGTATCCGATCCTGACGACCGTCGGACGGGCGAGGTTTTCCGACAAGTCGAACCGGACGACCTGTTGCGCTTTGGACTCATCCCCGAATTTGTTGGTCGCCTTCCCGTCATCGCGACCTTGGATGACCTGGACGAGAAAGCCCTGGTCAAGATTCTAACCGAACCCAAGAACGCCTTCGTCAAACAGTATCAACGCCTGTTCGACATGGAAAATGTTGGGCTGACCTTCACCGACGATGCGCTCAATTCCGTGGCTCGGAAGGCTATCGGCCGCAAAACCGGCGCGCGGGGCTTGCGGTCAATCCTAGAGTCGATCCTGCTCGATACCATGTACGAACTCCCGACCTATGAAGGCGTAGAGGAGGTCGTGGTGAATGCTGAGGTCGTCGACGGCCGGGCCCAGCCGCTCATCATCTATGCGGAGCGGCGTGATAAGGGTGGCGCGGCCTAAGTTCCGTTCGACTAAAACCTCATCTCGAATCCCCGATCTCGTTGAGGACGATCTGTCTCTGGGTTTCGGAAGTCATGACTGAGGAATTTTGAGCCCAACGCCGCGCTGATCGCGCGGTACAGCTTGAATGGACGGCGAAAGCATCCACATAAGAGCTCTGACAGACCGCCCATCACGGGGGACGGGACGCGCGACTCAGACACATCGTCTGGCGTATCGGCGGCCCGGTTGAGGTCAGGCCCTGCTTTCTCAAGGGGGCAGACCAGGAGTTGAAGTGAGATGACTGAGATCAAAACCCTGCCCGTCCTGCCCCTGCGGGACATCGTCGTATTTCCCCATCAGCCGGCACCCTTATTCGTGGGCCGCGAAAAGTCAGTGCGTGCGCTTGAGGAGGCCATGAAGACGCCTGGAAAACAGATCCTCTTGGCGACCCAGCGTGACAAGGATGACGACGACCCGGCCCCTGAGGGCATCTATAACGTTGGTGTGGTCGCCAGCGTGTTGCAACTGCTCAAGTTACCCGATGGCACGGTCAAGGTGCTGGTCGAGGGCAAGGCCCGCGCGGGTATCGCCAAATACACAGACCAGAAGGATTTCTATGAGGCTGAGATCTCATATGTCACTGAGGATGGCGCAGGTTCGGCGGAGGCTGAGGCCTTGTCCCGTGCCGTCGTTGAGCAGTTCGAAGCCTATGTGAAGCTGAACAAGAAAGTGCCGCCTGAAGCGCTGGCATCCATGCCTCAGGTTGAGGCTCCCGGCGAATTGGCTGACCGGATCGCTAGCCATCTGGCCGTTAAGATCGCCGACAAGCAGAGCCTGCTGGAAGTCTTTAATGTCGTGAAGCGGCTTGAGCGCGTCTACGCCCTAATGGAGGGCGAGATCAGCGTGATGCATACGGAAAAGAAAATTCGTAATCGCGTGAAGCGCCAAATGGAGAAGACCCAACGCGAATATTATCTGAATGAACAAATGAAGGCCATTCAGCGCGAGTTGGGCGAGCAGGACGATCAGCGCGATGAGCTGATGGATCTGGAAAAACGCATCAAGAAGACCAAGTTCTCGAAAGAGGCGCGGGCCAAAGCTGATAGCGAGCTGAAGAAGCTGCGCAATATGAGCCCGATGTCGGCGGAATCTACGGTCGTGCGCAACTACCTGGACTGGTTGTTGTCCATCCCATGGGGCAAGGCCAAGACCAAACCTATCGATCTGATCAAGGCTGAAGAGACCCTAGAGCGCGACCACTATGGCCTGGAGAAGGTCAAAGAGCGCATCTTAGAATATCTGGCCGTTCAGGCGCGAACCAACTCCTTGAAGGGTCCAATCCTGTGCTTGGTCGGACCTCCCGGCGTGGGCAAGACCTCGCTCGGCAAATCCATCGCTGAGGCGACCGGCCGCGAGTTTGTGCGGGTATCCCTCGGTGGCGTGCGCGACGAGGCCGAGATCCGTGGTCACCGTCGGACCTATATCGGTTCGATGCCTGGCAAGGTCATTCAGTCGATGAAAAAGGCTAAGTCGACCAATGCTTTCTTCCTGCTCGACGAAATCGACAAGATGGGCTCGGACTATCGTGGAGATCCCTCGTCTGCGCTTCTCGAAGTGTTGGATCCGTCGCAAAATTCAACCTTTGCCGACCACTATTTGGAGGTAGACTACGATTTGTCTCCGGTGATGTTCGTCACGACTGCCAATAGCCTCAACATGCCCCAGCCCTTGCTGGATCGCATGGAGATCATTCGCATCCCGGGCTACACCGAGGATGAAAAGGTTGAGATCGCCAAGCGCCACCTCATGCCGAAACTGACCAAGGATCACGGCCTGACGTCGGTCGAGTTCATCGTGCCTGATAATACGATCCGCGATTTGATCCGCTATTACACCCGCGAGGCTGGGGTTCGGTCTTTGGAACGCGAGTTGGGCAATCTGGCGCGTAAGACGGTGCGGGATATGGGCCGCGAAAAGGTCCTAACGATCACGGTCGACGATGAGCGGCTTGCTAAGTACGCGGGCGTCAAGAAGTACCGCTACGGCGAAACCGATGCCGAGGACCAAGTCGGGATTATCACCGGTCTGGCCTATACAGACTTCGGCGGCGATATCCTGACCATCGAGGCGGTCAAGATGCCCGGCAAGGGTCGCATGTCGATCACTGGCAATCTGAAGGACGTGATGAAGGAGTCCATCGCGGCAGCTAACTCCTATGTCCGGTCCCGCGCGACCCACTTCGGAATTGAACCGCCGGTGTTTGAGAAAACCGACGTGCACATCCACGTGCCCGATGGTGCAACGCCAAAGGATGGTCCTTCAGCCGGCGCGGCCATGGCTACGGCCATCGTGTCGGTTCTGACGGGCATCGCGATCCGCAAGGAGATCGCCATGACGGGCGAGATTACCCTGCGTGGCCGTGTGACGGCGATTGGCGGCTTAAAGGAGAAGCTTCTGGCGGCACTGCGCTCAGGCGTGAAGACGGTCTTGATCCCAGAGGAGAACGTCAAGGATCTGGCGGACATTCCCGATAACGTCACATCAGGTCTGGAAATTGTGCCGGTTTCGAACCTGGATCAGGTTCTAGCTCGAGCCTTGGTCAAACCTCTATTGCCGATTGAATGGTCGCCACCAGAGGTTCCAGTAGGTGCCATTGTTGCCACCGAAGATCATGATGACGGCGTTGTGACGCACTAAACGCCTAAAAAACGACACGGAATCGCGTGGAACGGGAATTTCCCGTGCCACGTTCGTTTGACCTGCGGCAGAAGAGCGACATAATCAGCAGACGCTAGGTAAACTGGCGCAACCGCGCGAACGTCGCGGACCACAATGATGGGCTGGGAGAGATAACCGATGACCAAGGCCGAACTTATCACGGCGATTGCCGAGCGTACGGGGCTGAACAAGACCCAAACTAAGGACGCGCTTGAGGGATTTGTGGACAGTGTCACCGCGTCACTAAAGGCCGGTCATGAAGTTCGTCTTGTGGGATTTGGCAGTTTCGTACCGGTCAAACGTGCGGCGGGTACGGCGCGCAACCCCCGCACTGGAGAGACGGTCAAACGTCCAGCGTCGACCACAGCGAGGTTTAAGGTCGGAGAGGGTTTGAAGCACGCCCTAAACTAGGACGACACGCTTTGGTGGGCGGCGAGGGGCTCGAACCCCCGACCCCCTGGGTGTAAACCAGGTGCTCTGACCAACTGAGCTAGCCGCCCGCTGCGGGACGCATAGCCCTGGGCGGTGAAAAGTGAAAGGGCGGTGGCTCGAATTTCGGTGGGTTGATCGACGACACGATGTTCTATCGCTCTTTGGGAAGTACCGGTTTTAAGGTCTCTGAGATCGGACTCGGGTGCGCCAGCTGGTGGGGCCAGCGGCAGTATTCCGAAGTGGAGGCTCACAGCCTTGTGCATGCTGCGCTGGATCAAGGTGTCACGCTGTTCGATACCGGGGCGTCTTATTCCAAGGGAAATGCCGAGCCTCGGCTTGGGCGCGCGCTGAAGGGACGGAATACCGACCATCTCATTATTGCCACCAAGGCTGGCACACGGTTTGAGTCTGGGCGGATTATGCGCGACATGAGCCCGACCGCAATTGAAACCATCGTCGTGCGCAGTCTCCGAAACCTGGGGCTTGAGTCGCTACCGCTGCTGCAATTGCACGGGCCATCGCGAGATGAACTGACTGATGAATTTGTCGCAGGGCTCCAAAGTCTAAAGTCCCGCGGCCTGATCCGCGCCCTAGGCTTGAACAGCTTTGATTCCCGGGTCGTCGAACATGCCATCGCCCTACCAGGCATTGATGTGGTGATGATCGACTACAATGTCTTGCGACCTGAGCGGGCAACCCTGGTCAGTCGCGCAGCGGCGGCGGGGAAGGGCGTCCTGGCCGGAATGGCGCTAGCTATGGGACACACATCTCCGAAAACCCTGAAACTACCTGCGGTTCGGGATGTCTGGTACGCGCTGCGGGCATTCAAGAACCATCGTTCCGACATTGCGAAGGGAGCCAGGTTTGGCTTCCTCAGTCAGTTGGCGGACATCACAGGACCCCAAGCTGCCCTGGCCTACGTTTTGGAGCACCCCGGCGTTTCTGCAGCAGTGATTGGAACCACACGAATGGCGCACCTGACGGAAAACTTGGCGGCTTCCGGTAAGATCTTGGCTCCGGAGGTCTTGGCCGAAATCTCACGCGTTCAGCTGCTCTAAGCACGACGATTGCTCCCGACGGGATTTTGCGGTCTTATCCCCGGCGAGATGCGGTCCCGCGAGGTCGCACAACGTGGAGGACTAACGATGGCTGACGGCGCAATGAAGCCCATCGATGAAGCGCGCGCCCGCGCCTACAGCATGCCGCTTGAAGATATGCATCCTGGCGACCCGGAGCTGTTTCGCACCAACACGCACTGGCCCTATTTCGAACGCCTGCGGGCCGAAGATCCTGTCCATTGGTGCAAGGATAGCGAGTTTGGACCTTACTGGTCTGTGACCCGCTACAACGACATCATGACGGTAGACACCAACCATGAGGTGTTCTCCTCGGATGCGATGCTAGGCGGCATCACCATTCGCGATGCGCGGCAAGACCACCGCCGCCCCAGCTTCATCGCCATGGACCCACCCAAGCACGATGTGCAGCGCAAGACCGTCAGCCCTGTGGTATCTCCGGCCAATCTGCACATGCTGGAACCGATCATCCGTGAGCGGGCCATCAAGATCTTGGACAGTCTGCCACTCGGCGTGCCCTTCAACTGGGTGGACAAGGTCTCCATAGAGTTGACCACTCAAATGCTGGCGACCCTGTTCGACTTTCCCTTCGAGGAGCGGCGCAGGCTAACCCGTTGGTCGGATATCGCCACAACAATGCCCGCGCCCGGTGGCTTGGTGGAGACAGAGGAAGAGCGTCAGGAAATCCTGCTGGAGTGCTTGGCCTATTTCACCAAGCTTTGGAACGAGCGGGTCGATCTGCCGCCAGCAGGGGACCTCATCTCGATGATGATCCACGGTGAGCATACCAAGAATATGACGCCAGATGAGTATCTGGGGAACGTCATCCTTTTGATTGTTGGCGGCAATGACACGACACGTAATTCCCTGACTGGCGGGCTGCTTGCGCTCAGCCAAAACCCCGATCAGTTTGCTAAACTGAAGGCTAATCACGCCCTCATCCCGTCGATGGTCTCAGAGATCATTCGATGGCAGACGCCCTTGGCCCACATGCGGCGTACGGCCAAGGAAGACTACGAGTTGGCCGGCAAGACGATCAAGAAGGGCGACAAGGTGGTCATGTGGTACGTCTCCGGCAATCGCGATGAAAGCGTGATCGCTGAACCCGACCGCTTCATCATCGACCGCGAGCGCCCGCGTCAGCACCTGAGCTTTGGGTTCGGGATCCATCGCTGCGTGGGAAACCGGTTGGCCGAGATGCAATTGCGCGTGGTCTGGGAAGAAGTGCTCAAGCGCTTCAAGGACATTGAGGTCTTGGACGATCCCAATCGCGTGCGCTCCAGCTTTGTAAAGGGCTATGAAACCATGATGGTCCAGATCAACGGCTAAAGCCGCCTAGCGTCTTGATACCCTGGGTTCACCTCGACACAGCAACCGTCCCGGATGGCGGTGGTGAACTGCGGCTTATGCAGCGGGGCACCGAGTTTTCGATCATGTCTGGCTCGAATGAGCTGATGAACAGTCGGCTGAGCGGGTCTGAGGAGGCGCTGGCCACACTGGCCGCAGAGCGGATTGGTGGTCGCCCAAATGCTCGGATCCTAGTCGGCGGTCTTGGTATGGGTTTTACGCTGCGGGCTGACCTCGCGG
>JANLPX010000003.1:0-1636 GCA_031367485.1 Alphaproteobacteria bacterium
TTGGATCACAATTTTGGGGCGGGTGAAGCGGTTTGCCAAGGTGGGCGGCGAAATGGTTTCGCTAACCGCAGCAGAGGATCTCGCCGTCGCTGTGTGGCCGGAGTCACGCCATGCGGTCATCGCCATGCCCGACCCGCGCAAGGGCGAGCGCTTGGTGCTGATCACTGATCGTCGAGATGCAGACTCCACAGCGCTGGTCAGCCATGCCCAGTCTATCGGCGCGCCAGAACTGGCGGTGCCTCGCAAGATCATCAAGGTCGCTGAAATCCCCGTCCTGGGCACCGGCAAGACCGACTATGTGGCGATCCAACGGATGGTCGAGGCCGACGGACGGCGCGCCGCCTAAATGTGCAGAACCTTGCCGAAGGCATCCAGCGCTGATTCGTGCATGGCTTCGCTCATGGTGGGGTGCGGGTAGACCGTGGCATGGAGCTCAGCTTCTGTGGCTTCTAGGGTCATGGCCAGCGCATAGCCTTGAATCATTTCAGTGACCTCCGCGCCGATCATGTGGGCACCGATCAGCGCACCTGTGTTGGCATCAAAAATGGTTTTCACAAATCCGTCGGTCTCGCCCGAGGCGATCGCCTTGCCGTTTACGCGAAACGGGAAGCGACCCACTTTGATTTCGAGACCCTTCTCCTTGGCTTGCGCTTCCGTTAGGCCAATCGAGGCGATCTGCGGGGTAGAATAGGTGCAGCCGGGGATCGGTGCTGTGAGGTTGCTACCGGCTAGGCCAGCGATGTGTTCAATGCAGTGCACCCCCTCGTGGCTAGCTTTATGGGCAAGCCAGGGGGGACCGGCGACGTCTCCGATGGCGTAGAGGCCCGGAACGCCGGTTTCGCCATAGGGACCGGTGACAATGTGCGTGCGTTCGATTTTCGCGCCCAATGCTTCCAGACCTAGGTCTTCGACGTTGCCGACAATGCCCACCGCGACGATGGCGACATCGGCGGCGAGAGTTTCGAGCTTTCCACCGGCTTCGATCTCGACCGACACGGAGGTCTTGGTCTTGGTAAGCTTTTTGACGCTGGCCCCGACCCTGAACTTTAGACCCCGCTTTTCGAAGGCCTTGTGGGCGGCCCTGGAGACCTCCTCGTCCTCAACGGGTAAGATGCGCGGCAAGGCTTCAATAACAGTAACTTCTGACCCTAAGGCACGGAAGAAACTGGCGAACTCGATTCCGATAGCCCCCGAGCCGATGACAATCAAGGACTTGGGCGCGGCCTTCGGAACCAGAGCTTCTCGGTAGGACCAGACTCGGTCGCCATCGGGCTCAAGGCCAATGGTGGGAATGGTCCGCGCGCGCGCGCCGGTAGCTAGAATTACGTGTTTGGCGACCACTGTTCGACTGCCGCCCGCCTTGAGTGCGACCACAACCTTTGGCGCGCCCTGCCCCTTCTCTAGGTTTGCTGAACCCTCGATCACCTCGATCTTATGCTTCTTCATCAAGAAGGCGACGCCGGCGTTGAGCTGGGCCGAGACCTTGCGAGACCTGGCTACGATGCCGTCGAAATCGAAACTCGCGCCGGTGACCTTGAGCCCGTAGTCGGCGAGGTGGCCCAATTGCTCATAGACCTCAGCCGACTTCAGTAGGGCTTTAGTGGGAATACATCCCCAATTCAGACAGATACCTCCC
>JANLPX010000034.1:0-2264 GCA_031367485.1 Alphaproteobacteria bacterium
GACTTCACCTCCACGATGATCAGGTCCCCCCGGGGCGAGAGCGCCATAAGATCGGCGCGACGGCCGTTTGGCAGGGTCACCTCGGCCAAGGGGGCGTAGCCTAGATTGATCAGAACGCGCGCCGCGCCACGGGTCACCGCGCTGGTGATCTGGGGCCGAGTGATCGGAAGTAGCAGCTCATCCATAGCCCATATTGTTCCGGCTTCGTTCCAGACGCAAGGACTCAACGCGCGGCGGGTTGCGGGAATTCCAGGGCCGCAACATCGTAGCCCAAAGCCTTAATGCGGGCGACGGCTTGGGCCTTGGCAGAGGCCGCGAGGTTGGGGCGCTGCGACATTAGCCACAGGCCGTGGCCACCGGGGGTGCCCAGCAACAACCACCCCTGGTCAGCCCGTTCGGCCAACACCCAATATTCCTGGCTGAGCATACCGCCGAAAAAGGTCATCTTGATCCGGGCATTGGTGATGGGATCGATGACCTTGGCCTTGGCCTTCCACTCGGTGGGCGGCGCGGTGAGGCCACCCTTGTGGCAGGTCTGCAGGACCGCAAA
Source organism: Alphaproteobacteria bacterium (assembly GCA_031367485.1). Lineage (GTDB taxonomy): Bacteria > Pseudomonadota > Alphaproteobacteria > Caulobacterales > Caulobacteraceae > Phenylobacterium. The sequence continues at coordinate 551 of JANLPX010000034.1, forward strand.
GCCGTCAGGCGTCTTGGCCCAGTCCGAGGTACCGCCCGTGCAGCCCTTCTGGATCTTGTTGGGCAGGCGCGCCACCTCATACCAACGCCCCAGCATCTTGGCGGGTTCGATGTGCTGGGCCGGGGGGACGGGGGTAAAGGCGGCCGCAGCCGTTGGTCCAGCCAGAGCTAGGACCAAAGCGGCGCACGACAGATAGCGAGGCGATGAGGGCATCAAGGTCCTCTAGGAGATACTCAGATGCCGCTCAATGCCTATCGTCTAAGGTTATTCTGCGGCGATGGAGATCGCCTGCAGGGCACGATCCTTGAAGTTGATCGCCTGGAGGTACTTGATGCCCTCTTCGGCAATGTCGTCGCCGACCATGCGGTCGCCCTCGGCCTTGAGCTCTTCCATGTCGACATACATGCCGTAGAAAGCGCGCGTGCGGTCGGTGATGATCCCGGCATTGAGCAGGGTCTTGATCAACACGCGGAAGATATTGGCTGATTCTTTCATGTCCTCGCGACGCACTTCGTCGGTGGCAATTTCTTGGATTTCAGCCAGCACGCGCACGGGGTCGAGCCCGAACTCGACGTAGAGATCGACCTGTTCCGAAGGCGAAACCAGATTGAACAACAGGATCTGGAAGCAGTGGGCCGCCCAATCCTCGACGATATTGTGCTCGGTTTCGCTGAGCTTGGGGATGGTGCGATCAGCCCAGATCTTGCCGAACTTATGGTGGAAGGCCTCATCGGTCATCACCAGCTGCATCAGCTGGCGACCCAAGGGGTCATTAAGCTTTTGATAGAAGGTGGCGAACGCCCCCATGGCCAGGCCCTCGACCAGCATTTGCATGCCGATGATCTTTTTATAGACCTCTGGACTGCCGATGATGTCGACCAACAGGTTCTGTAGCACCTTGGATGCGGCGACCGGGCGACCCCAACGCGCCTTGATGTATTTGGCGAAGGCGGTGACGTGGCGCGCCTCTTCGCGGGTCTGGTTGGCGGCATATTCCTGTGCACCTTGGTCCAACAGAACGTGGCAGAGGCTGGCCGATAGGTTCAGCGCGCCCTGTTCGCCGTGCAGGATGGAGGAGAAGGAATAGAGCAGGCTCTTGTTCAAGAACTGCGCGCGCAGGGCGGGGGTGTTGAGCTTTTCCTTCACATAGTCGGTTTGAAGCGCGGCCGAGAGCTCCTCGCCCATCAGCGCGTCGTTTTCCATGTCCCAGGGGGCATCGAAGTCGATATATTTCTTGTCCAGCGGATCCCAGAAGTGGTCGTGGGTGGCCGAGATTATCTTATCAAATGCCGTGGAGCGGGCGTTGTAACGATCCAGGTCCAGCATGGACTCAAAGTCGTCGGGCGCGACGGCGTCATAGATCATATCTTTGGTGATGTTACCGTCGGCAGCCATAGAAAATCTCCGAGCATCTGAACAGCGTGAAGATCAACATCCTAGGCCGGGCTTGTCAATAAAAGATGACGGATGTGTCAGGTTTGTAATCAGCGGGCCTAGCGCCCGACGTCCAACGCCTCGATCACTGGACCGAGGCGTTGGCGCGGTATTAGGCCGCAGTGACGAGATTGGTGGCCGAACGACGGCGCAAGGTGGTGCCGATTAGGCCAAAGCCCAGCAGCATCATCGCCCAAGTCGCGGGCTCAGGAACGCCGCCGAGCGTTGGCGCGCCCATGACGACATTATCCAGAATGGTATCGTCCTCGCCGGTCAACCA
>JANLPX010000167.1:0-8862 GCA_031367485.1 Alphaproteobacteria bacterium
TCAACCGGGCCGATAGATCTGATCAAACATGCCGTCATCATCGAAGTGTTTGGCCTGCGCCTTGGTCCAACCGCCAAAGGTGTCGTCGATGGTGAAGAAGTTGATCGCCGGGAACTGTCGCGCGTACTTGGCCAAAGCCGCTGGGTTGCGGGGCCGATAGAAGTTTTGACCCACGATATCCTGCGCCAGCGGGCTGTAGAGGAAATTGAGATATCCCTCAGCCACCAGCCTTGTCTTCTTACGATCAACCACCTTGTCGACCAGGGCCACGGGCGGTTCGGCGAAGATTGAGCTCGGCGGATAGATGATGTCGAATTTGTCGGCCGCAAACTCAGATCGGGCCAGATGCGCCTCATTCTCCCAGGTCAGCAAAACATCGCCAACCCCGCGTTGGGCAAAGGTCGTCGTCGAGCCTCGTGCGCCTGTATCGAGCACCGGTATGTGCCCATAGAGCGCCTTGACGAAATCTTTGGCCTTCGCCTCATTGCCGCCCGGCGCACGCAACGCCCATCCCCAGGCAGCCAGATAGGCCCAACGTGCACCGCCCGAGGTTTTTGGGTTGGGGGCAATGACCTCAATGCCGGGCCGGATCAGATCAGGCCAGTCTCTGATCTTCCAAGGATTGCCCTTCTTGACCAGAAATACGATCGTCGAGGTGTAGGGCGTTGAATTGTTGGGCAAACGCGACTGCCACGTCTTGGGCATCAGGCCGCGTGCAGCAATAGCATCGATGTCATAGGCCAAGGCGAGGGTCACCACGTCAGCGGCCAGACCGTCAATCACCGAGCGCGCCTGTTTACCAGAGCCACCGTGGCTCTGATTGATCACCAGATCCTGACCCGTGCGCCCCTTCCAGTATTTGGCATAGGCGGTGTTCACTGACTTGTAGAGCTCACGCGTGGGGTCATAGCTCACATTGAGCAGGGTCAGTTGCTGGGTCGCGGCCTGCGCCGAACGGGTAATCACAGCAGGTGCCGCCAGCGCCGCAACACCTGCGGCCAGCGAGCCCAAGGCGGCTCTTCGATTGGGGAGGGTCTTGGTCATCTGCGTCTTCCTGCAAAATTAGCGCTTAACTTAGAATGCGGCCTGGGCACGGAGCGAGGTGACCTGCACATCTTCACCGATTTGAACGCCGGAGCCGCTCAAACGATCAACATTGATCCATTGCTGATCAACCAGGATGCGGACGACGGTGTTGGGGTACCAATTCAGACCCAGCGTAGTGATCGTCTGCTCACCGCCGCGCACGCCGCCAAGGGGCGCAAGGGAACCGGCTGCACCACGATGATCGTCCAAATTTAATACACTGTAACGACCAGCAACCTCGAAGGCTCCCCAGGTGTCGTGGCTGGGGTCAAACAGCTTGGCCGGACGGATGCCGCGGAATCCGCCGTTTGCCGGTGCCCAGGCATGACGTTCACCACTCAAGGTCCAGGAGCCCGCGACGTACCATCCCTTGAATGATGGATCAAAAGCGGCCGGACCGGTGCCAGACCGGTCTACGTCAATCTTGAAGGTTTCGCCCGCCAGCAGCAGGTTTTTCCAACTTGCACCGAGCTCTAGCCCGTAGGCCGTCGCCCCGTTAGCGGCGAGAATGCCTGTATCGACCAGCCGGCCACCATCGACGCGGATTTCCGGCCGCTCACGCAATCGCAGACTGCGCAAGACCGCTGGACCCGCCGCTGTGTCGGCCGGTCGCAAAACACCCTGCAGATTGGCACCTAGATGGAAGTCGTAGTCTGGCCCGTGCAGGGGGTTGAACGCCACCCGCGCGAGATAACCTTTTTGCTGACCGAACTCGGGCGTCGAAGGAACGCCCACAACCTTGCCGGTCAGGGTCCCGGACGCATACCAGTGGTCTCCATTGGCAAAGGCCCCGACCCCGGTTCTGCCGTCGCCGCCAGCAAGATTGCGGACCAATTCTGCAGCAGCCGGGCGTTCCAAGAACAGACTATCGGTATTGCTGGTCGCATCCTCAAGACCAGTTGGCGTTGCCCAGGCCCCGACCCTTAAACGCAGGGGCGCGGTCAATCCGAAAGGCTTCCAACCGGTATATTCCACATAGGCTTGGTTCAGCGCCGCAGCCTCGCCGCCGCTACCTCCGAACTCACCCCAAAGCGCGTAGGACCAGTCGCCAAAAACCTTGCCGTCGACGCCTAAGCGGGCGCGTCGGAAATTCGTACCTGAGCCGAGGTCGTTGGCCGTCGTTAAGGGCGACACATCGTAGTGGGCGGCATCAAATTGAATCACGCCACGAATTGCGACCGAGGTCTTGCCATCCGCTGTCGAGAATGTGGGACGGCCGTTGGCTAGGCTGGCCTGCGGTTGGGCGGCCTGGCCTGCTCGGACATCCTTCAAGCTCGCCGACATCGCCTGTTTCAGATCGGCGATCTGCGCGCTGAGTGCGGCGATCTCGTCCTTCATTGCTGCAATCTGTATTTGGGTCGCATCCATCGGGGCACTTAACCGCTCTGCTGGACGTCTAATTGCGGCCTCTTGCGCTTGGGCTGCACCGGTAGACAGGCCCGCAACGCATAGAGATGCTATCACATCCCGGGGTTGTACTTGAAAGGGATGCTGACGCATATTCAACGCCTCAATTGAAGTTATGCGGTCTCGCTACGACCACAGGTTCGCACTTAGCGTTGCGGCTGGGTTCGCACCACACGAGAAATCCTAATCGCCACAGCAGGGCCGCTGGAGAGATCATCTCAGCGTCTTCGGGCCCAAACCAAAAACTCCACCTGACCGTCACCGCCTGCGATTGGACTTGGGGCGGTGGTCTGAACAGGCCAGCCGGAGGCTTCCAGGAATGCCAAGACACCCTTAACGGCGAGCGCGTGATCGGCGGGATCCTTAACCAGGCCACCCTTTCCTACCCGCTCAGGCCCAACCTCAAACTGCGGTTTGATCAACGCAATCAGCGTCGCGCGGGTTTGAGCCAGCGCGAGCGCGGCTGGGAGCACCTTGGCCAATCCAATAAAGCTGGCGTCGCAGACAATAATGTCTGGAGGTGAACTGATCATATCAGATGTAAGGGCGCGCGCGTCTGTGCCTGCCAAATTGGTAACACGAGGATCACGGGCGAGCTTGGGGTGCAGTTGGCCGTGCCCCACGTCAACGGCATAGACGTGAGCTGCGCCGCGCGACAGGCAGACGTCGGTAAAACCGCCGGTGGACGTGCCAACGTCCAGCACGACCAGACCCCTCACATCGACATGCCAAAGGTCGAGGCCGTGAACCAGCTTCAGGGCACCTCGTCCGACCCAGGGATGAGCTGGCTGCGCAACCAGCACCGCCGTATCATCCACCATCTCTGAGGCCTTGGCGATCAGCTGGCCGTCAGCGGTCACACCGCCAGCCTCAATCGCTGCCCGTGCCTTGGCCCGGCTTTCGGCTAGACCACGCACCACCAGCAGACTGTCGGCGCGCTGCTTGGACATTCAGGCGGTGGCAGCGTCTTCCTCGAACAGCTTTTTCAGCTCGTTCTTGAGGATCTTACCGTTGGCGTTGCGCGGCAGGGTTTCGTGCCAAAATTTGACTTTCACGGGCACTTTGAATGCCGCGAGCCGCTCGGCCACATGGGCGCGAAGCTCAGCCTCCGTGGCGGTTGCGCCGGGCTTCAGTGTCACCACCGCCCCCGGCTCTTCCCCCAGGGTTCGGTGCGGAATACCCACCACGGCAGCGTCCATAATCGCCGGATGGTCATAGAGAACATTCTCGACCTCAATGCAGTAGATGTTCTCACCGCCGCGGATCAGCATGTCCTTGGCGCGGTCCATGATGAAGCAGAAGCCTTCGTCGTCCACGCGCGCTAGGTCACCGGTGCGCACCCATCCATCGACAAACGTCTGGGCGGTGGCCTCAGGCTTGTTCCAATAGAGCTTCACAACCTGCGGGCCGCGCGCCCAGAGTTCGCCAAGCGTGTTGGCGGGCAAAACGGTCACACCGTCTGCTGGATCACGGATTTGCAGGTCCGAGACCGGCACAGCCGGACCACAACTGTCGGGCCGGTTGGCGTAGTCTTCCGCCCCATGGGTCGTCACCGTGGCGCAGGTTTCCGTCATACCCCAGCCGTTACCTGCCGCAGATTTTGGGAATGTCTCCTTGATCTTGCGGACCAATTCTGGCGCGGAGGGCGCACCGCCGTAAGACACGCTCTCCAACGACGAAAGATCGTAGTTTTTGCGCAGCGGGTGTTCGATTAGTTGCCAGGCAATGGTTGGTACGCCACCAGCCGACTGGATCTGCTCACGCTGAATCAGCTCAAACGCGCGAACGACGTCCCACTTGTGCATCATCACCAGCTTGGCCCCACCGGCCAAAGATGGGTTGAGCACCGCAAAACAGCCCGTCACATGGAAAAACGGTACCGACAATAGAGAGGCGCGCTGCACGGCATTGGGGTCCGGTTCTGGCGGCTTCTCGCCACGTCGAAGGAAGGCCCGAGCGCCAGCAATCACACCGGCAAAGATATTGGAATTGACCCCGCGCTGGCTGGCCAGAGCGCCCTTAGGCTTACCGGTGGTGCCAGAAGTATAGAAGATCGTAGCATCGTCGTCGGGAAGGATATCGACATGGGGGAGTGGTTGGTCGGGCAAGTTGGCCCAGCTATCGGGCGAGCCGATCACGGTCTCCAGCTTGACCACCAGCGGGTGGGCGATCTCTTCCCGAGCCCGGCTGACATAGATCCGCGTCAAGTCATGACAATTGGGCAGATGCTCAGTCATGCGCTCGAAGCGCTCGGCATCCATGAGCACGACCTTGGTCCCCGAATCCGTCAGGCCGTATTCTAGCTCTGGGCCAGTCCACCAAGCGTTGAGCGGGGTAACAATGGCTCCTACCGAAGCGGCGGCATAGAAGGCCACAACCCACTCCGGCAGGTTACGCATGATCACCGCAACACGGTCACCCTTGCCTACACCGTCGGCCTGGAGCTGTCGCGCCAGGACCGAGACTGCACGATAGAAGGCCTCGAAGGTGACGCGCTCATCTTCATAGACCAGGAACACCTTCTCCCCATGCGCGCGCGCCAGCTCAACGACCGAACGCAACGAAGGCGGCAGGTTCTTCCAGGTGCGGGTTTTCACCCCGCCAATCATGACATCTTCCATCTCTCCCGGTGTGCCCGGCGCGGTTAGCAAGGCGTGGGCTTGAGCGATGGACATGGCGGGCCAAGCGGACGTGTCGGGCATGGGGTGTTCCTCAGAGTCTGCGCGGCTTGACGTCGCCGCGTCGTCAGCCCGGTACAACCATAACTCTTGGTTGGACGCAAACGCCGTAAGGCTAGTTGACGCCGTAAAGCGCCATCACATCGCGGCGGAACGCGGCCATGCTGGCTCCACGCGAGTAGAACATGTGCCCACCCGGATAGAGCGCCAGCTTAACCCGACCCGCGCCACCCATGGGCGGCATTTGGTCGACGATCAGACGGGAGGCGAAGAACGGGCAGCTCAAGTCGTCATAGCCGTGGACGATCAACACTTTCATCTTGCCATCAGCGGCCACCGCCTGACGCAGGTCCGTCACTGACTCGATGTTGTTGAACCAGTTGGGCTCCCAGGCCGCGTTCACAGCGTTCGAGAGCGCGTTGTAGCGGCCCTCCACCTTCCAGCCGACGGTGTGGGTCGTAAACTCGACCATGGCGCTGGTGGTCGGCGCAATGATGGCATCAAGGATCGGGTCGCCCGCCTTCTGACCATTCGACCATGGATAGGGATCCCAAGTGGTGACGTTGCTGTCATAGATGCTGGCGAGCCTGCCCTCATCCCGATAGAGCTCGCGTAGGAAGGTCTGGGTATCAACCCGCCCACCCATCTTCTTCACGACCGCTGGGTCCATGCCGCTATACCGAGTCACACGCTCGACGATCCGAGCCACGGCAGCCGGATCAGACTGACCCTTCATGAGATCGACAGCGAATTCGCCGCGCGCGTAATCCTCAACTTCGGCCAACAGTTCGGGGCTGAGAGTCTTGCCCTGGCGCTCATAATTGGCTGCAGCCATGGAAGGCAGATTGACGATCCAGGGCATCGGCGACAGGTCCTCGGCCACTCCGGACCGCGCATCCAGGAACGGCGAAACCATCACCACGCCAGACGGACCTACCCCCAATTCGCTCTGAAGAAAGTGGGCAATGGCTGGTGCGCGATAGCCGCCATAGCTCTCGCCCACGACATATTTCGGCGAGGCCACGCGACCGTTCTTGACCAGCCAGTCAAAGACGATCCGCGACAGGTATTCCACGTCTGGCTTGACCTGGAAGAACGCCTTCTTAGTCTCTGCTTCATCCACCAGACTGCGAGAATAGCCGGTGCCGACGGGGTCAATGAAGACCATGTCGGTGAAATCAAGCCATGTGCCTGGATTGTCGATTAGAGCCGCGGGGTCAGACGCTGAGTCTCCCTGCGCCCCGAACTGGATGCGCTTGGGACCAATCGCACCAAGGTTCAGATAGACCGAAGCTGCGCCTGGCCCGCCGTTGAAGGCAAAGGTGATTGGGCGCCTAGAGTCTTTTACACCCTCCAAGGTATAGGCACTGAACACCACCTCAGCAATTTTCTTGCCCTTATCGTCCCGCACCGGCAGGGATCCGACCGTGGCGGTATAGTTCAGCGTCTTACCCGCCACATGGGTGACTTGCTTGATTGTCGCGTCGGCTGGGAACGCGGGCAGGTCGATCTTGTCCTTGGCCTCATCGGCCTTGGCGGGGGGCTCAGCGGCCAAGGCTGGCAAACTCGTGCTCAGGAAGGCTGCTGCCAGGACGACGCGTAAGATAGACCTCATTGACCTGCTCCTAAGACCCGCCGCAGTCTAGACCACGGCCTCTAGCCGCTTCAACGCACTTTCCAGCTTGGCCTTGGCGGCCTCAGCCTCGGCTAGGCGTTCACGATTTTCCTCGATCACCTCTTCCTTGGCCCGCGCCAAGAAGTCGGGATTGCCGAGCTTTTTCATGACATGGGCAACGTCACTGACGTGGCCGGCGATATCTTTCGCCAAGCGAATTTTTTCGGCCGCAAGATCGATAAATTCAGCCACCGGCAGAGCGAAAACCACACCCTGCGCCATGAAAGGGATCGCACCGTCGGGCGCAATAGCCTCAAACCTCAGGTCTTCGACCCGTAATAGCTGCGCAACAATCCCGGCATTGGCCGATAGAACGCTGCGCTGAGACGCACTGGCTTCGGTCACGATCAAGGCCGGACGCGCGGAGTTAGGGACGTTGAGTTCAGCTCTTACCGATCGGCCTTCGGTGATCGTTGCGACGATTAGGCTGATTTCGTCGTCGGCCGTGGTGTCAACTAGGGTCGCTGGCAGGTTGGGCCAAGCGGCCGTGATCAACATCCCCTCGCCACGCGGCGCTCCGAGGTCGGCGGTCTGAGTCCAGATTTCCTCAGTCAGGAACGGCATTATCGGGTGCAGCAGCTTCAAGATCACATCCAGCGCCCAAGCGGCGGTAGCCTGGGTCTCTGCCCGAGCCGCCACGTCCTCACCCTTGAGGATCGGCTTGGCCAGCTCGACATACCAATCGCAGAAGGTGTTCCAGATGAACCGGTAGAGCGTATTGGCTGCGGCATCAAAACCGCAATCTGCAAGGGCCTGAGTTACCGCACTTGCCGTTTTCTGGGTCTCGCCAATGATCCAGCGATTGAGCGTGCCAGTTACCGTCGCCGGATCAAACGCCTCAGCTCGTGCACAGCCGTTAAACTGGCAAAAGTTGGTAGCATTCCAAAGCTTCGTGCCGAAATTCCGATACCCTTCAATGCGTTGGGTCGCGAGTTTGATGTCGCGGCCCTGCCCCGACATGGCGGTCAAGGTAAAGCGCAAGGCGTCAGCCCCGTACTGATCTACCAGCACCAAGGGGTCCATCACATTGCCTTTGGACTTGGACATCTTGGCCCCGCTGGCATCGCGGACCAGGGCATTAATGAACACCCGCTTGAACGGCACCTGGCCGGTGAAGTGGATCCCCCGCATCATCATCCGGGCGACCCAGAAGAAGATGATATCAAAGCCGGTGATCAGGGTGTGGGTCGGGTAGAACCGCGCCAAGTCTTGCGTCTTCTCCGGCCAACCCATGGTCGAGAATGGCCAAAGCGCCGACGAGAACCAAGTGTCGAGTACGTCCTCGTCCTGGCGCATCGGTTCGTCGCGGCCATAATGCTCGCGGGCAGCGGACTTAACTTCTGCCTCGGTCTCAGCCACAAATATCTTGCCGTCAGGCCCGTACCAAGCCGGGATGCGATGTCCCCACCACAGCTGGCGCGAGATGCACCAAGGCTCGATGTTTCGCATCCACTCAAAATAGGTCTTTTCCCAGTGGCGGGGCTCGAAGACTGTGTCGCCGTCCTCCACCGCTTTGATTGCTGGACCGGCTAAGGTCTTGGCATCCACATACCATTGGTCGGTCAGATAGGGCTCGACCACAACGCCGGAGCGGTCACCGTGCGGCACCGCGTGTTTGGTCTTCTCGATCTCGCGCAGTAGGCCCAACGCCTCAAACGCTTCGACCACCTTCTTGCGCGCGGCGAACCGGTCTAGACCCTGATAGTCGCGCGGGCCGTTCTCATTGATCTTCGCGTCGGGCGTGAAAATGTTGATCATCGGCAGGTTGTTGCGCTTGCCGACCTGATAGTCGTTGAAGTCATGGGCTGGAGTAATCTTCACGGCACCAGATCCCTTTTCGGGATCGGCATAGTCGTCGGCGATAATCGGGATCGGCCGATTGACGATAGGCAGCCGCACTGCGCGCCCGATCAAGTGCTGATAGCGTGGATCCTTGGCGTTCACCGCCACGGCTGTATCGCCCAGCATGGTTTCCGGCCGGGTGGTCGCCACCACGATCTCGCCTGAACCGTCCTC
>JANLPX010000169.1:0-5445 GCA_031367485.1 Alphaproteobacteria bacterium
CGGCGTATTGGCGCTCAGCCACCACCGCCAATAGTCCGGCGGCAAAAGCTCCAGCGCCTGATCCATAAACACGCCACGCTTCTGCGATGTGGAGAACTTGCCGCCGTAATAGTCCAGCCAGTTCATACCCTTGAGCCGGTCGACAAGCTTCCAAGGTGCGTTATTGGCCGGTCGCCAAGTGCCGTCAGCGGCCAGTGTCTCGCTGGCACCGATCATCGTACAGGGAAAGCCCACCGTGTGGAACGGCACATTGTCCTTGCCCATGAACTCGACATAGCTGACGTCGGCCGCGTCTGGTCCACGCCACCAGCGTTCCCACTTCTCATCTGCGGCAACACCGCTAGGAGCGAGGCTGTCGGCCCAGGCCTGGGTGGCAGCGATGTATTCGATGGGCGCGTCAAACCAGACGTAGAAGACCTTGCCGGCAAGACCTGCCAGGTCAGGCTTAACTCCATCTGGATTTACCCCCCAATCGGCCGCATTGACCGGAACGCCCCACTCCAGGTCCCGGGTGATGCCGCGATCATGCAGGCCCTCATCCAACCACTTCAGCGCGATAGAGGTCACCAACAGCGGCCAATCGCCCCTCTTGCCGTTGATCCAGGTCCGCAGCCGGTCAGAAAACAGACTCTGGCGAAGGAACAGGTGTTTGGAGTCTCTGATCTCGATGTCGTCTGACCCCGACACCGCCGAGCGCGGCTTGATCAGGTCAGCCGGGTCCAGCACTCGTGTGCAGTTCTCGCACTGGTCGCCTCGGGCCGCGTCGTAGCCGCAATGCGGACAGGTACCGATCACATAGCGATCCGGCAGGAACCGCTTGTCGGAGTTGGAATAGACCTGCTGGGTCACCTTCTCCTCGATGAAGCCTGCCTCCCACAGGGTCTGGGCAAACTGTTGAGTTAAGCGGTGGTTCTGGGGCGATGATGACCTGCCGAAGTGATCCCATGAAAGGCCAAAGCGCGCGCCCAAATCCGCCTGGATTTCGTGTTGTTGCGCACAGAAGGTCGCGGGGTCCATCCCCGCCGCCGCCGCCGCCAATTCCGTCGGCGTGCCGTGCTCATCAGTCGCGCAGAGATAGAGCGTCTCGCGTCCCTGCGCCCGCTGAAACCGGGCAAACACATCGGCCGGCAACATCGACCCCGCCAAGGTCCCGAGGTGCTTTATGCCGTTGATATACGGCAAGGCCGAGGTGATCAGGATACGGGTCATGGCGTCTCTCGAAATGAGGAGGAGGCGCGGCTTATAGGGTACCCTTTGCTGAATGCCAAAAGAACAACATCGGCCCCGCCGATCACGCGATCCGCAGGGCCGACATAACGCTGATTTCGGTTAACCGAGTGATCCTAGAATTTCTTCTCGATGATCACGCCATAGGTCCGGGGTTCCAATAATCGCGCATTCCGATAACGGCCGATCAAGGCATCTTCGATGATGATGTTGGTAATATTGTCGCTGTTGTTCAGGTTCTTGACGAAAAACTTGACGTTCATCTGCAGAGGTTCGTTTTCGAAACGCGCCTGCAAATCCACAACGCCCCATGAATCGATCCTGTCAGTAGGCGTGTTGTACTCCCGGGCGAAGTATTTGGCCTGCCAGGTCGCATCAACCCGGAGGGTTGCGGTCCAATCCCCGTAAAACGGCTCGGTCTGGTACTGCGCGCCCACCTTGACCTTGCCCTTTGGCGAGTGCGGCAACTCGTTTCCCTTCAAATTGATCTGAACAGGCGGGGTCGTGGTGGTCAGGCTTTGCGCCGGGTTTGCCGCGTCTTCGGAAAAGAAATTGCTGATCTCTGTATGCAGATAGGAAAGATTACTGTCGAACAGCCAGTGCTCCCCCGCCGCATAGGCGAACTCGCCTTCTAGGCCATAGATGATGGCGTCCGCGTTTTTGGTGACAACCCCGCCATTGATCCTCTGACCAAGCTGCAGGCCAGTATAGTCATAATAGAAGGCCGCGAAATTAGCCTGTAGCGCGCCGCCAGCCAGGGTATTTTTGGCCCCAAGCTCGTAGGCTTTGACGGTCTCGGGACCATAGGTTGGCGAAGAGTTGCTGTTGTTGAGCCCCCCGCCCTTATATCCGGTCGACGTTGAGGCATAGACCAAGGTCTTGTCTGTGAACGAGATGTCCGGGCTCCAGTCCAACGCGACCTTGTAGGTCGCGCGGTTGCCGTGGAAGCTGGACGCGGTCCAAGGTAAAAGAGCCGACAGCACCAAAGATCGCGACTCTCCGGAGCGCTTCTCGTCGGTATATCGCCCGCCTATGGTCAATCGAAGGTCGTCGCTCAGGTCAAAATAGGTTTCGCCAAATGCCGCCCAGGTCTTGCTCTTGCCATTCCGTGATAGGGCCGAAACGTGCCAAGTCTCCTGCGGACGCCCCAGCGCTTTTTGGAAGGCCTCAATGGCCGGGTGCCAGGTCTCGAACCCGCCAGATCCAGTACCTTCCAGGCCGAAGACCCCGAACAGGAAGTTAAACTTGCCTTCGAAATCAGAGGCCAGACGCAGCTCGCCGGTCTTAGTCGTGCTGCGTGAGGTGAAGCTATCGGTGGTCAGAAGTTGGTCGGTGGTTACGACCGTCGTCCGGTCCTTGAAGTAGGTGATTGGCCGGGTGAACCGGAACGGCAGGGCCGCATTGTCCCAATCGGTATTCTGCTCTGTTGAACCCTTGGCGTATGCCGCAATGGCCGACAGCTTCAGAGTTCCGAAGTCATGCTCGAAATCTAACGATGCTGTGGTTTGGTCGAGCTTATAGGTCGGGTCGGTGTCAGCCGCGACCTTGCGCAGATCAGTCGGATTTGGCGCACCTGCGTAGAGATTTCCGCCCACCGGGAACGGCGTGAAAGCCTTTGCCAGGGTCTGCAGGATTGTCGTGCTGGAGGTCGGCGAGTCAAAACCCAGGGTTCTGGGGTCACACCCTAAGACCGGATGCGCCGTGCAAAGCCGCTTACCTTCTCGAGCGCGACTGCTGTCTTCTTCATAGCGACTGAAAACCAGGGTAGCGTTGGTGGCCGGACCTAGATCAAAGGTTACGGTGCCGCGGGCACCCCATTGGTCACGACCATCGACGTTGTGCCCGGTGGCGATGTTCTCGGTATAGCCATCTCGGTTTAGGGAATAACCCGCTAACCGAACGGCCACCTTGTCACCAAGCGGCAGGTCAACAGCACCACCAATGCGGATATTGTCATAGTTCCCCGCTTGCAGGCTCGCTTCTCCGCTAAAGATGGAGCCCGGTTTGCGGGTGATCAGGTTGATCGCGCCACCCGTTGTGTTGCGGCCATAGAGCGTGCCTTGCGGGCCGCGCAAGACTTCAATTCGAGCCATATCGAAGAATTCGTTTTGCGGCAGATAGCCAATGGCTGCCCCATTGATGAACGACTGCACCCCAAGGTCTGACGATCCCAGCGCATTGGTGCCAACACCACGCAGTGTGAAGCGATCATTGCCGGTTAGGACGGCATTCGGGATCGAGAACTGGATATCCGTGGCGTCTTCGATCTGGGCTCGGTCCAACGCTTTTTCCGAGAAGGCGCTGACGGCAAGTGGCACATCCTGCAAGACTTGCTCGCGCTTTTGCGCGGTCACCACGAGTTCCTCGACCACATTGGTGTTCTCTGCCAGAGCTGGCGCAGCCACCCCAAGAACCGCGACAATTGCAAGAACCGAAGCGGTCGATAGGACGTTAGAATACAGGTGTGGCCGGGAATTCATGGGCGTTTTCTCCAAGAAAAATGCCCGGTCTATGGACGCAAAGACGCGTCTGCCGGGACTCATATTGTTCGATCCGTCAATAGCAATGAATGAAGCCTCGGTGATGGTCAAGGCTAATTGTACGATACGTCAATAGACGCCGTTGCTACGCTCAGCCTGCCTCATCCGCAGCGCTGCCGACCAGCCGCGCTAGGCCACCAGTTATGAATTGCACGCACATCTCCTCGGCAATATCGATGTCAATCGCCCCCCGGGCGACCAGTTTTCCGGCTTGATTTGTCACCGCCATCAGCATCTCAACAGCGGCTATGCCGATCGGCAATGACAGGCCAAATTCACGTCGTGTGGCGCGTACAAAATATCGAACGGTGGCGTCCCGACCCCCACCAAGCGCGTCTTCCGCCAAGCTGGCGACCGTATCATCGGCCATCAATGCACTGATCAACGCCCCACGATCACGGGTTTGTTCTAGGTAGAGACGGGTGGTTTGCCGGATGAGCTCCGCATAAGTCGACGCCCGCATCGCCGATTCCATACCGCGATCACGAAGCTCCACTTCCTCGCGGTGCAACAGCGCGGCAAGCAGAGCCTCCCGGCTCGGAAAGTAATTATAGATCAAACCCTTGCTGACAGAGGCTTCACGTCCGATCCGCTCCATTGAGACCGCCGACAAGCCTTCCGTTAGAACGAGATTGGCCGCATCATCCAGAATCTGATTGCGCCTGACATCTGGGTTCAATCGGGTTCGTTTTTTGGTATCGACGAGGCTCATGTCTCAGGACTGCCGCCAGACGCTCGCCTCGTCAATGGTTAGGGTGAGAAACCGTTCGAGGATCCGATCAAGCTTGGACAGCCCGTACCGTCACGCTCCAAAAAACCTGTGGAATTCCGCTACGGAAGGCCTAACCATGCCGAAGTCTTAGGATTTGGGAGGATCCGAAATGCTCAAAGGTATCAACTGGCTGGCCGTCGCTGTTGCTGTGGTCTTGCTGGAAGTTATTGGCTACGGCTACTACGGTATTGTCGTGAAAGATGCTTGGACCACGGCTTATATCGCCTCGCTTGGGCGCGCGCCGGATACCAGCAACATGGCGATGATGCAGAGCGTAGGTGTGGTGAACACCGTGATCCTCGTGCTCGGTTTGGCCTGGGCTCTGCCTCGGCTGGGGCTGCGTGGGAGCACGATGATTGGCTCCGCACTGGCAGTCTGGGCGTTTTTCAACTTCACCACCATGGCGATTGACTACATCTATATGGGCATGTCGACGACCCTGGTCGGGATCAATATGGCGTTTCAGCTTCTGACCTATGGTGTGGCGGGCGCGGTGCTCGGGATGTGGCCCGCTAAGGCGGTTGAACCGAGCTAAGAGGCTGGCGACCAGGTTCCCAGAACGCTGGCCGCGAGGACAACCAAAACGCCAAGGCTTTGCTCAAAGCTTATCGTCCGGATAAGATCTGCCACCGTCGCGGGCTGATCCGGACCTTCCAACAGGCGTGGCGTCAGGATCATCTTGTTGATGGCCGCCAAGCCTAGCATTACAGCAACCAAAGCGATCTTGAGGGCCAAGACCCGGCCGTAGGCTGTCACAATCAGGTCCATCGGTGCGCTCATGATAAGGGCCGCATTTGCCAGGCCAGTTATCACCAGGGTCGTCACGGCAGCGATGCCAATTGTCGAGAAGCCCACCAGCGCTGCTTGGCTTCTGGTAACCTGCCCCATCCGCAAGACCGAAATCAA
>JANLPX010000310.1:0-2616 GCA_031367485.1 Alphaproteobacteria bacterium
GATCGGCTGGCTGTTGGTGCTCTATCTGGGCATCTCGATATTGACGCTGGCCCAGGCGGCCTGGGGCGCGTCCTTGGCGACGGACTATCATGATCGCAGCCGCGTTTATGGCGTGATCACAGCGGTCGGCGTACTCGGCGCGGTGCTGATCCTGTTGCTGCCGCTGTTTCTGGCCAAGACACCAGCAGGTGCACACGGAGGCATACCGGCCATGGGGTGGTTTCTGATCGCCACGATCCCGCTGACGGTGGCCTTGGCGGCCTGGGCTACGCCCGAGCAAATCTCGCCGAAAACAGCAGGGGATGAGACTGTCAAACTGGTTGACTATTGGGCCCTTGTGACACGCCCTGAGATGCTGCGGCTAGTGTTGGCTGACTTCGTGATCGCCCTTGGGCCCGGAACGGTCGCGGCGCTCTACCTTTTCTTCTTCCATGACGCCCGGCATTATTCGGGTACTGAGACCTCGATTCTCCTGCTGTTTTTCATTGCAGCAGGCCTGCTCGGAGCCATGTTCTGGGCGCGGGTCGCTCAGAAGATCGGCAAGCATCGTGCTCTGATTTCGCTGACGGTCGCGTTCGGGGTCGCGCAAACTCTTCTGGTCATCATTCCGGCTGCGACTATGATCTTGGCCGTGCCAGCAATGTTTCTGGTGGGCTTCGTCTCTTCGGGCTTCGGACCAATTGTGCGGGCCATGGTGGCGGATGTGGCCGATGATGTGCGCCTCGAAACTGGCAAGGAACGTACCGGCCTTCTCTATGCCCTGGTGACCACCGCCGAAAAGGTTGGGGCCGCCATCACGGTGACCGTTAGCTATGCGGTCTTGCAGATGATTGGCTACAATCCGGCAGAAGGTGCCGTGAATACGCCGGCCGCCATCCGAGGCTTGGAGCTCTGCTATGTTTTTGCGCCGGTGACTCTCGTATTCGTCGGGGGTGCTGCGTTCATCGGCTGGAAGCTGGACGCGACGCGCCATCGTGAGATCCGACGGCAATTGGATATCCGCGATGCTCTGGCTGCAGAGGCTATGCTGCTGGCGACAGCGTCGGGCGTGAGCCTGCCCCAATCACCGGCACGGCCTCCCGGCTGATCCCGAAATGACTTGCGCAAGCGCGTCGCGCACTGTCTGCTCAATCCTTTCACGCCCCGTCTAGAGGGCGACTATTGATTTTTTTGAGGAGACGCCGGTTTGGCAAAGACACACACGGGGGCTGCCATTGGCAGGCTCTCAACCGCTCGCATATGGGCCTTCGCAGCCACAGGCATCCCAGGCGCAGCACTGCTATTAGCTGTCGGCACCTATCTCCCGCCGTTTTATACAGGCTTTGTCGGGATCAGTCTGGTCGCCTACAGTCTGACCACCACTGCCGTCCGGATCGTTGACTTGGTGTTCGACCCCATCCTGGGCTGGATGATGGACCGGACCTACACCCGCTGGGGCCGCTTTAGGCCTTGGTATGTGGTGGGTCTGCCGATCACCATGGGCGGAGCCTATATGCTGCTTAACCCACCGGTCGGCGCAGGAGTTGTCTATCTCGGCCTTTGGTATTTGATTCTCTGGATTGGCCTATCGATTACCTCATTGGGCCACGCGTCATGGGCTGCGGCCCTCGCCGTCAACTATCACGAGCGGTCTCGGATTTATGGCTGGATGACGGCATTGGCTCCGATCGGTTCGGTGGCCCTGCTGGTATTGCCGCTGCTGACGGATCACAAGCTCACCCTGGGCGACCCCAAGAGTTTCCATGCCATCAGTCTTATCTTGATGGTCGGCCTTCCGCTTGGCGCGCTCTTGATGTTGCTGTTCACGCCAGAGCGACCCAAGCCGATCACGGTTCATCACAGGTTCGGCTTCATGGACTATGTCGCCATGATGCGCAGGCCGACGATGGCGCGACTTATCCTTGCCGACCTTGCCTATACCTTAGGCCCGGGCGTCACCGGGCCGCTATACGCCTTCTTCTTCGGCCAGATCAAAGGCTTTGACCGCGCCGAGATTGGCTACCTATTGATCTTCTATATCGGCGCGGCACTTCTGGGTGGGATATCTTGGCCCATCCTAGCCCGCCGGATTAGTAAGCACCGCGCCATTCAGGTCGCCTCTGTGCTCTATGCCATCGCCCAGACTTCGTTGATGGCCACACCGCGTGAGCAGTTTTGGCCTACAGCTATCGGTATGTTGGCGGTGGGTTTCTGCGCCAGCTCGTTCATCCTCCTGATCCGCGCCATGGTCGCCGACTTCTCAGACGAGATGTTGCTCGAGCAGGGCCGTGAGCGGGCTGGCGTGCTCTATGCCATGGTGACCACCACCCAAAAACTTGGCCAATCGATCAATCTGCTGCTGGTATTTCCGATTCTACAGATGATCTTCCACTTCGACCCGAAGAAGCCCGTGAATGACCCATTCGCCCTTGAGGGTTTGCAGCTCTGCTACCTGTTCGCACCGATTATTTTCGTATTGATCGGTGCTGCGTTGTTCTTTGGCTACAAGCTGGACGACACCCGTCACTCTGAGATTAGAGCCGCACTGGATGCTCGGGAGGCCGCCGAAAGCTAGGCCAATGCCCTGGCCATCGCGATGAAGGCTTTGGCGGCAAGACTGTCGGGTGCTGAGACCAC
>JANLPX010000321.1:0-4508 GCA_031367485.1 Alphaproteobacteria bacterium
GTACTGTCGCTCGTGTTTGGCCTTCGCACAATCATAACTCCAGGCGCGGCGGTTCACGCATCCGTCGGCTTACGCAGGCCGTATCTCTACCAGTTCAATCAGGATTGACCCATGTCGCTCAAAATCGCGCTCGGTGCCGCCGCACTGATGTTCGCAGTCGCACCTGCTGCCCTGGCCGCAGCACCTCAACCTGCCAAGGCGGTGGATTTTGCGCGCTTCTATCAAGGTAGATGGATTGAGATTGGCCGCCGCCCGATGCTGCTCACCAACAACTGTGTTGCCGGCACGACGGACTATCGGATTGAGGGTCACGGCAAAGTGGCGGTTGTAGATTCTTGTCGTCGTGACACGCCGCAAGGCAAGCTGGTCGCCCTGGAAGGCAAGGGAACGATCCTCGACCCCGGTACCAATGCCAAACTTCGCGTGCGTTACAATTTCCTGGTCACCTGGGATTATTGGGTTTTGGACCATGCCGACGACTACAGCTGGTTCATCTCGGCAGATCCGAAATTCAAGAACCTGTGGATCTATACGCGAGCCACGCCTTCGCCTGATGAGCTCAAAGGCTTAATCGGTCGGGCCAAGGCTCTGGGGTATGACACCGACAAGCTTGAGTTCCCGACTCCGCCCGTGGAGTAGGTCGGGCGTCAATAGGCTTGACGGACCCCCCGTCAATGCGGCCTGTCGCTTCCAACAATATTCATTGGGAGCCAAACGACCATGACCTACAAACCCTTCGATCTGACCGGTAAGGTCGCGCTCGTCACTGGCGGCAATGGCGGAATCGGCTTGGGCATGGTTGAGGCCATGGCACAGGCCGGTGCGGATATTGTGATCTGGGGCTCCAACGCCACCAAGAACGCCGCAGCCGAAGCCGCGCTGAAGCCGACCGGGGTTCGGGTGCTGACCCAGGTGGTTAATGTGGCCGACGAAGAGGCCGTGCGGGCCGGTATGGTCGAGGCCGTCTCCAAGATGGGTCGGGTCGACACGGTGATCGCCAATGCAGGCATCGGCGGCGGTGCCCCGGCCTTCAAGGATTTCTCGACCGAGCTCTATCGAAAGGTTCTTGGCGTTAACCTGGACGGGGTGTTCTTCACTTTCCGCGAAGCTTGCAAGCACATGGTCGAGCGGGCGGAGTCCGGCGACAAGGCGGGTGGATCGCTGGTGGTAATCTCCTCGTTATCAGCCCTCGACGGTGCACCGCGCAATGAAGCCTATGCGGCCACCAAGGGGGCGGTGATCTCGATGATCCGCGCTATCGCCGTGGAGCACGCCCGCTACGGCGTTCGCGCCAACGCCATCCTGCCCGGCTGGATTGCTACGGATATGACGGCCGGTGCCCAGGGCAACGACAAATTCAACGATGCGGTGATCAAGCGTGTGCCTGTCCGGCGTTGGGGTAAGCCGGCTGATTTCGGTGGCATGGCGGTCTATCTGGCGTCGGATGCGTCGGCGTTCCACACGGGCGACAGCTTCCTGATCGATGGGGGCTACGGGATTTTCTAGGGCGTAGGTAATCCCTCCCCTTGATGGGGAGGGTGGATGGCGCGCAGCGCCAGCCGGGTGGGGTATTCTGGCGAGTTCTCGGCGGCTTCAGGCTTCCCCACCCTGGCTGCTGACGCGGCCTGTCCCTCCCCATAAAGGGGAGGGAGGTCACTAGTTCTCTTACCCGAACTTGAATACGCAGATCTTGTTGCCGTCTGGGTCGCGGAAATAGGCGCCGTAGAAAGCGTCGCCGCGCAGGCCGGGTGCGCCTTCGTCTGTTGCTCCGGTCGCCATGGCTTTGGCTTAGAGTTCATCGATGACTTCGCGGGTCGGTGCCGTCAGGGCGACCATGGTGCCGTTGCCGGCCGTTGCCGGGGCATCGTCATAGGGTTTGGTGAGCACCAACATCGGTGCGCCCGCTGCGGCCATGTAGAAGGTTCGCGCGTCGCTGGACCAACCGGCATTGGCCTTGGCACCGAGCAGATGCATCAACGGATCATAGAAGGCCTTGGCGCGGGCGTGGTCGTTGGTGCCCAGCATGGTGTAGCCAATCATCGTATTTCTCCCTTTTTTGAAAACTAAGCCGCATCCAACGCGCGGCTGACGTCGCGGACCAAATCCCCAGCACCCTCAAGGCCAACGCTCATCCGCACCCAGCCTTCGGTCAGGCCAATCTGGAGGCGCTCGGCCTCTGGCACCGACCTGTGGGTGGTGGTGCAGGGGTGGGTGGCCATGGACTTGGCGTCACCAAGATTGTTGGAAATGTCGACGATGGCGAGGGTATCGAGGAACCGCCAAGCCGCTTCACGGGTGCCGAGGTCAAAAGCCAGGACGCTGCCAGGGCCGGTCATTTGATTGGCGATGATCGCGGCCTGCGGGTGATCGGGGCGACCCGGGAACATGACACGGTGGACCTTATGATGCGCGCCGACCACATCGGCCACACGGGCGGCGTTCTGCGCCTGGCGGGTAACGCGCAGTTCCAGGGTTTCCAGAGCCTTGAGCAGGACCCAAGAGCTGAAGGGCGAGAGCGCAGGGCCGGTGTGACGCAGGATGTCCTTATAGCTCTCGGTCATTAAGGTTTCAGCCCCAAGGATTGCGCCGCCCAGCACCCGGCCTTGGCCATCAATGTGCTTGGTGGCCGAGTACACCACAACATCAGCACCGAGTGCCAAGGGCTTCTGGAAGATCGGGGTGGCGAACACGTTATCGACCACCAGCTTGGCGCCGATCGCGTGGGCGATGTCGGCCACAGCTCCGATTGCGGTGACCTCTAGCAGCGGATTGGCCGGGCTCTCCACCAGAAAGACCTTTGTATTGGGGCGGCAGGCGTTCTTCCAGTCTTCCAGATCGGTGGCGTCCACATAGGTCACCTCGACCCCGAAGCGGGGCATCCATTCCGACAAGATCCAGCGGCAGGAGCCGAATAGGGCGCGGCCTGCCACGATGTGATCGCCAGCCCGCAACAATCCCGTAAGCGCCACATGAACGGCGGCCATGCCAGACGCCGTGGCGCGACAAACGTCTGCACCTTCCAGCAGGGCCAGGCGGTCCTCGAACATCTGGGTCGTAGGGTTGCCGAACCGTTGATAGATGAAACCGGGGTCCTCGCCGGAGAAACGCCGATCAGCCGCCGCTGCACTCTCATAGGCAAAGCTTTGGGTGAGGTAGATTGGCTCAGAGATCTCGCCATAGGGGGAACGCGCCATGCCGCCACGCACCAGCTTGGTCTCTTGTTCCCAGTCTAGAGGGTTCTCAGCCATGGTGTGCTCCTGCGGTGTGCTTGAGGCGCATGAAGCCGTGTCGATGCGCGCGGTCAAGTCTTGCCAAGGCATCGCGCACCAGCGAGTGTCCGCCGACCATGACGAATGACGCCTCTGCGGGGATTCTCCCCTGCCAATCCATTGATGATCTGATCGCCCAAGGGGCCATCGGTTCGGCCACGCCCTTCGACGCCGATCAGGTGCAGCCGGCCAGCTTGGATCTGCGGCTGGGTGCGCGTTGCTGGCGGGTACGGGCCTCGTTCTTGCCGAGGCTGGGCCGCTCTGTGGAAAGCCGGTTGGCCGACGTCGCCATGCATGAGCTGGACCTCACCAAGGGCGCGGTGCTGGAGCGCGGCTGCGTCTATATCGCCCAGCTTCAAGAGCATCTCAGCCTGCCCAAGGGGGTATCGGCGCGAGCCAATCCGAAGAGCTCGACGGGGCGGGTAGATGTGTTTGTCCGCCTGCTATCTGACCGCCAACCGGCCTTTGATGATGTGGCGGAGGGTTACGAAGGCCCGACCTATATCGAGATCGCACCGCAGACCTTTTCCATCCTGGTGCGCACCGGCACGCGGCTAAACCAGCTGCGGCTCAAGCGCGGCACCACCTCGCAGCTGCGGATCAAGAGCGTCGGTGTCGATCTCTCCGACGGCATTGCTGGGTTCCGGGGTCGACGCCATGCGGGCGTGATCGATATGGACAAGGTCGACGGCCACGACCCGCGCGACTTCTGGGAGCCGCTGATCCCCATTCGTGGCGAGCTGCTGCTTGATCCCGGCGAGTTTTACATTCTGGCTTCGAAGGAAGCCATTGAGATCCCGGTGCTGGAAGCCGCCGAAATGACCCCGATTGATCCCTCGGTCGGCGAGTTCCGCGTCCATTATGCCGGCTTCTTCGATCCGGGCTTCGGCACGGCGGAGGCGGGCGCAGTAGGCTCAAAGGGCGTGCTAGAGGTGCGCAGCCACGAAACCCCCTTCCTGCTGGAAGACGGCCAGACTGTTGCGCGGCTGGTTTATGAGCCGCTCACCGCCAAGCCGGAACGGCTCTACGGCGAGGGCGGCAGCCACTATCAGCGGCAGGGCTTGAAGCTGTCGAAGCACTTCAAGCAATGGACGGCGACCTAAGCCGCCTCAACCTTCCGATAGATCGAGTGCTTCGGCTTCTCGAGAACCCGCCGCAACATCGGCTCGAAGTCCTCTACCGACATCGACTGGTAGGTGGGATCGAAGCTGTTCTGGTCATAGAGGTGGCAGAACTGGG
>JANLPX010000345.1:0-2671 GCA_031367485.1 Alphaproteobacteria bacterium
ATTTGTCGTCACTTCGGGAATAGCATGTGGGCACGTCACCCATTGAGGCTTCCAGTCCAGCGCGAGCTGCCGTTCATAGGAGTTGATGATGCGAGCGCATGCTCAGGGGTCGAAGCTCGAGCTTCGGGCTGTTTCTGGCACTCATGTGGTTACCTTGGCCTGGGATTTCGTGGGGCCACGACCGGCCAAGTCACGAAATCTACTGGGCTTCATGCTCGAGCGGTCTGAGTTCAAGAACGGCCAGGTGATCGAGAACTACGCCCTGCGCGGCATCAAGCGGTTTCGGTTCAAGGATGAGGGTCTGCCGCCGGGAACGCCAGTTCCGACATCTGAGCATCCGGTGCAGACCTTTCAGTGGGGCGACTACACCGCCAAGCCGGAAACCAAATATCGTTATCGCCTGACGCCAGTCTTCGGTGCGCCCAAGAACCTGGTGCGCGACGCGACGCTCGCTGTGGAGGTCGAGATCGTAACCGAGGCGGAGCGCGACCCGCGAACAACGGGCGTGCTTCATGACATTTTCTTCAATCGCGGCGCGGCAGGATCGCAAGCCTATGCCCGCCGGTTTCCCAATGCTCAACCTGACGAAACGAAGCCTCTGTCAGAACAAATGGCCTGGCTCTCGCGGGGTCTGTTCGAGGCGCTGACGGGGTTCATCAAGCGCGCAAATGGCCCTCGGTTTAAGCTGCGCGCTATGCTTTACGAGTTTCAGTATGCCCCGGTCGGAGAGGCCTTTAAGGCCGCGCATCTGTCGGGCGCGGACGTTGATGTCCGCTATGAGGCGCAGTCCTACAAAGATCACAACGAAGCTATGATCGCTGCTGTCGGGATCGGCGCTATTGCTCGACGCCAAGCTGTTCGCGACGGCATTCGCCACAACAAGTTCATCATCCTGATCGAGAACGACGTGCCCGTGGAGGTGTGGACGGGGTCTACCAACATCTCGGCTGGCGGCATCTTCGGCCACTCAAACGTCGGGCACATCGTGCGCGACCCGGCCATTGCCCAGCGCTATCTCGACTATTGGGATGACTTGGCTGCTGACCCCGTGGATGTCGCGGACCTGAAGAAGACCAACCGTGAGCTCGAACCGACGCCGACTGCCGGTACGCCACCTCCCGATGACCGCGTGATGACCCTGTTCAGTCCGCGTGATGTGGCGACCAAAGTCCCGACCTTGCACTGGTACGGTGACCTGATGGGATCGGCCAAGCGGTTGATGGGCATGACCTTTGCCTTCAACTTCGATGACATCTTCATCGAGGCGTTAGCGGGTAATAGCGAGGCGATTCGCTATCTGCTGTTTGACAAGAAACTGCCGCAGGATGTCGAGATGAACCTGCGCCAGGATGGCCACACCGTCATCGCCGCCGGGGCCAAGCTCAAGGCCGGCGACATGGAATTGTTCCTCGGTGAGGAACTGACCGGCTTTAACAAGAACCTCTACATCCACGACAAGTTCATCATCATCGATGTGCTGGGACCCGACCCCATCGTGGTGACCGGCACCGCCAACTTCAGCAAACCCTCACAGGCTGCCAATGACGAGAATATGCTGGTCATCCGTGGCGATACTCGGGTCGGCGACATCTATTTCGGCGAGTTCATGCGGATCTTTGACCACCTCTATGCCCGCTATATCGTCCGCAAGATCAAGGACGAAGGCGGCGGGGACCCCAATGCCGGTTTCCTGAAAGAACAGGTCGGCGACTGGCTGGACCCCCACTTCAAAGTCGGGCCTAAGTCACTGCGGCGCGAAGTTTTTATGGGGCGGTGAGCGGGGTATCGCCTGAGCGCAAACGCTTTGCCAGGATGCGGGTTCGCCGCGCCACGGTCCACATGGAACCGACCGCGATGACCGTGAGGCCTATGAGTACGGATTGGCCATGCCACCCCCATGCTGGCTCTAGGGCTGCAACGCCGCAGGTGACCGTTAAGGCCGCCATCCGGTGCGGCTTAGCCATCGGACCAGAGAAATCAGCCGGGAAACCCAGGCCACGCCCCAACTCCCGAACATAGGCTGTTAGAACGGCCAGCACCGCTGCGGCCCAACCTAAGGGCACGCCAATCTCAAAGCCCGACGAGGCAGCGCTATAGCCGGCCCCGACGAGAAACAAGGCATCTGCCACCCTGTCAGGCAGCTCGTTCCAGATCGGCCCGGAGGGACTGCCTCTGCCGTGCTCAACAGCCACCATGCCGTCCAGCAGGTTACAGAGAAGCCGCAGTTGGATGCAGAGCCCGGCACCCAGCAACAAGGCTACCCGCATCGGCCCGGTCACCGCGCCGGCCATCAAAAACAACGTCGCACCAAACGCCGCAAAGGCCACGCTGGCGGCTGAGATGTTGTCGGGACTAAGCCCTGCCTTGGCCACGCCCTTCGCCAAGACCTTGGCCCATTCGGACCCTCGGCTCTTCAGTGGGCGGCGGTTTTCGAGGTTAGTGTCAGTCATCGTTCAGCCGCCTTAGCTTGGCCCCGCGCGAGCGTGGCGGAATAGAGGATGGCGTAGAGGGTGGAAACCGACCATGGCACAGCAATTGTGCGCACGATCTCCGGTGTTCCGATTAGCTTATGCACACCAACCAGCAGCACCAATACTGCGCTTGCCGTTATTGCGGGTGGCAGAACATAGGCGGTGACGCCGACAAAACGACCCGACAGGCGCTCCAGTAT
>JANLPX010000346.1:0-1885 GCA_031367485.1 Alphaproteobacteria bacterium
ATGAACTTTAATGTTAGCCTTTTCAAAGAAGGCCTTAGACGCTTCGTGCTCTGACTTCGTGGTCTTTGAGTCCTTAGTGTCCTTAGTGTCAGATTCTTGTGGCCGCCGGGTGCGTCTTGACTACTCCCGTTTGACCAATCCATCGGTCAGCACGCGACCCCACATGTTGGAGCGGAAATCGGCTTTGATCGCGGCCTCGTCATAGGCCGGGCTGTCGACCCACTCTAGGAAGGTTTGGCCCTTGGGTTCGCCCTGCACGAGGTAGCGTTCGAAGGTGTAGTCCAGCACGCCCGTCTTACCGGCTTTGACGTGCAGGTATTTAAGGGACAACTGTTCTAACGCCTGCCGGATCGGCACACCTTTGCGGAAGTGCAGGTAGAAGACGCTCATGATCCCAGCCCGGTCCGCGCCGGACTTACAGTGCATCAGAGCTGGGTATTCCAGGTTCTCAAATAGCGCCTTGGCCCCGTGTACGCGGGCGCGGCTAGGGACCTCTCGTGAAGTGATCGTGAAGTCCACTAAGGTTAGGCCCAGCTTTTCGCAGGCGTCCCTTTCCAGCGCGTGGAAACTGGCGTCGAAGCCGCCACGCAGATTGACGATGGTCTTGATGCCGGCCGCCTTCCACTTGGCCAACTGAAAGGGCCAAGGTTGGTTGGTGCGGAGCAGTTCATCGCTGACCCAATGGGCGTTGGAGAACTGCAGGCGCAGATAGGCGTGATCCTTCCAGAGATAGTCCAGATAGGTGGCAAAGCGCCCGCGCGGCGTGACGAGATCAAAGTCGGCCAAGGCGGGCTCCGGGACTGTTCACGCCATGACTAAACCCAGGTGGACTGGAACGGAAGCCGCCGCGCGCCCAATTGACGTCAACCTTGACTTCCACGCCCTGACAGACGACCCCAAGGATCATGAGCGCTACTTTCCCAGAGCCCGCCGAGCTGTCGGCCCGCGCCCTGATCGGCCGGATCGCGCGGGTCTATATGGCACCGCGCTGGAAGGCCTGGGTTGGGGCCCTGGTGGCAGCAATCCTGGTGGCAGGCTTGAGCGCCAAGCTGATCGCGATTTTGGAACCGGCGGTCAATGACCTGATGGTGCGCCATGAGCCTGGGGCCTTGGTGGCGATCCCGCTGACCATCGCGGTGCTGGCGATCGCGCGGGGGTTGGCCCAGGTGATCCAGGCCACGCTGATCAACCGGATGGGCAATGCGGTGGTGGGCGACGTTCAGGTTCAGCTGTTCGGCAAGCTGGTGCGCGCCGATCTGGCCCGGCTGCGGACCCAGCATTCGGGGTCTTATGTGTCTTCGGTGCTCTATGACGCCGGACTGATCCGCGAGGCGGCGACCTCGGGTGTGATCAACTATACCCAGCATCTGCTGACCGTGATCGGGGCCATTGCGGTGATGGTATCGACCGATGTCTACCTGTCCCTGACTCTGGTGGTGGCTGCGCCGCTGGCGACAATCATCATGCGCCGATTTTCCAAGCGTTCCGGCGCGGCGGCCAAGGGGGCGATGGCAGAAACCTCGGCACTGTCGACCGCCATCATGGAGAGCCTTGATGGGGTGCGGGTGGTCAAGGTTGAGAACCGTGAGGCCTTTGAGGAGGCGCGGGTAGCGCAAGTGGTCAAGCGGCGGCAGGATTTCTTGGTCAAGGGGGCCAATGCGCGGGCCCGCGCTGCGCCAGCCACCGAGACCCTGATGACCTTGATCACGGCCGGGGTCATTGCCTATGCCGGGTGGCGTTCCCAATCGGGTGGGATGAGCGTTGGGGCCTTTGTGGCCTTCATCGGCGGACTGGGTCTGGCTTCGCAGTCTCTGCGGCAATTGGCCAATCTGCAGACGGTGTTTGCCGAGGGCCTAACGGCGGCGCGGCGTCTGTTCGCTGCTCT
>JANLPX010000398.1:0-1630 GCA_031367485.1 Alphaproteobacteria bacterium
CCAACCCGTCAACCCCGGCAGCAATGGCCTTCAGACCTGCTGCCAACGACGGCACCACGTGGAATACCGTCAGGCCCGCTTCCTTCAGTTCCGCGCAATAGCGGTTGGGATCGCCCGCCGAGGTCGTGACGAACTTCACCCCCTGATCGACCACGAACGAGACGATATCGGCGTCGCGCACATAGGCCTGGGCGATGTTCACGCCGAACGGCTTGGCGGTCAGGGTGCGCATCTTCTTGACCTCTTCGCGCACGGCCGGAAGGTCTCCCGACGAGGTTTCGATGATCCCAAGGCCACCGGCATTCGACACCGCTGAAGCCAACTGCGCCCGGGCAATCCAGCCCATCGGGGCTTGAATGATCGGATACTGAACGCCGAGCATTTCGGTAATGCGGGTCTTGATCACGGGATGGCTCCGGGCGGCTTAAACGGGCGTTTGAATTGGGAGGCATTACCATCCGGCGGCAGGCCGGTCGTCAAGCTGAGTTAGAACACTACCACGCTCCGGATGCTCTCGCCCGCATGCATCAGGTCAAACGCCCGGTTGATGTCTTCCAAGGGCATGGAGTGGGTGATCATGGGGTCGATCTGGATCTTGCCGTCCATGTACCAGTCGACGATCTTGGGCACATCGGTGCGGCCCCGCGCGCCGCCGAAGGCTGTGCCCTTCCAGACGCGGCCTGTGACCAGTTGGAACGGCCGAGTGGCGATCTCCTTGCCCGCCTCGGCCACGCCGATGATGATGCTCTCGCCCCAACCGCGATGGCAGGCTTCCAGCGCCTGACGCATCACCGTGGTATTGCCGGTACAGTCGAAGGTGTAGTCGGCCCCGCCGTCGGTCAGGGCCACCAGATGGGCAACAATATCGCCGCTGATCTCCTTGGGATTGACGAAGTGGGTCATGCCGAACTTGCGGCCCCATGCCTCACGGTCGGGATTGATGTCGACGCCGATCACCATGCCAGCGCCCACCATAGCCGCGCCCTGGATGACATTGAGCCCAATGCCACCGAGCCCAAACACGATCACATTGGCCCCGGCCTCAACGCCAGCTGTGTTGACCACCGCGCCGACTCCCGTGGTCACGCCGCAACCGATATAGCAGGCCTTGTCGAAGGGCGCGTCGGACCTGATCTTGGCCAGCGCGATCTCGGGCAAGACCGTGAAGTTCGAGAAGGTCGAGCAGCCCATATAGTGGGCGATGGCCTGGCCCTTATAGCTAAACCGGCTGGTCCCATCGGGCATCACGCCCTTGCCCTGGGTGGCGCGGATGGCGGTGCAGAGATTGGTCTTACGCGACAGACAGCTTTTGCATTGCCGACATTCCGGCGTGTAGAGCGGGATCACGTGGTCCCCGGGCTTCAGGCTGGTCACCCCAGCCCCAACCTCAACCACCACGCCCGCCCCCTCATGGCCCAGGATCGAGGGGAAAATGCCCTCTGAGTCCAAACCGTCCAGCGTGTAGGCGTCGGTGTGACATATCCCCGTAGCCTTGATCTCCACCAGCACCTCAAATGCCTTGGGGCCTTCTAGGTCGACCTCGACAATCTCCAGGGGACGCTTGGCCTCAAAGGCAACGGCGGCGCGGGTTTTCATGGACGTTGGCTCCAGATGATTTGCGGCGGCAGAT
>JANLPX010000405.1:0-4148 GCA_031367485.1 Alphaproteobacteria bacterium
AACCATGGCGCGAGAGACCCTGCACTCGGCCCTGGAATTCTCCGCGCAGCGTAACGCTAGAGGTCGGCTGATCGCTAGTGAATTGCGCCGTAGTCTTATTTCCAAACATCGCGCCGCAGGTTGAACCAGAAATATATAGCCAGACCTAGCCTCTGACCTAGGAGCTCTTCGGCAAAGCCGACTGCAGCTTGCCGCCACCAAACTGCAGGCGGCTTTCGGACTTAATTCCGGCGCGGTCACCACATTGAGATCTCACGCTTTCAAGGAATAGGTGGGGACTCGAGCCCTTGTCGACGTCGCGCTCACCCGCAGCTACTATCCATCGCTATGGTTCCAGCACTGCCCGATCTGCTCCGCACCAGCGTCCGATATCTGGGCCGAATCCTGGGTGATGTAATTCGCGCGGAAGACGGCGAGGTCGTCTTCAACCAGATCGAGGACATTCGTCGTGCTTCAGTGGGCTTCCATCGTGACGCTACCTCAGTGGCCGCCGCGCTGGTTGCCCAGCGGCTGGAAGGGCTGAGCCTGCCTGATACTGTGCGGTTTGCCCATTCCTTTGCCTGCTTTCTGCAGATCACCAACATAGCTGAGGATCAGATCCAGAGACGCCGGTGGCGAGGCGATGACCGTCCGGATACCTTGGCTGGTGCCCTGCGCAGTCTAGAACAAGAAGGCGTTGGCATTGACGCAGTACTGGCACTTTTGGACGGTGCACTAGTGGCACCGGTGATCACTGCCCACCCCAGCGAGGTGCGCCGCAAGAGTGTACTTGATCGCCAGGGTGCCATCGCCGACGATCTGGATGCCCTTGAAAACGCCGCTCCGGTCGATCGGCGGCGGCTTGAGCGCGAGCTGACCCGGCAGGTGTCGATTTTCTGGCGTACCCGCCTGCTACGGAACGTCAAGCTCGGGGTTGGCGATGAGATCGAGAACGCCGTTTCCTATTTCGAACGCAGCTTCCTGCCCGAACTCCCCCGCCTCTACGCGCACTGGTCAGAGGTACTTGGCGAACCCGCGCGGCTGCCGTCGTTCCTGCGGGTCGGATCCTGGGTCGGGGGCGACCGCGACGGTAATCCCTTCGTCACCCAGACGGTGATGCGTCAGGCCATGGCCCGTCAGTCGCGCGCGGCCTTGCGGATGTACCTCGACCAGATCCATGCGCTGGGTGCCGAGCTGTCGATCTCAGCGGGCTTAGCCCGGGTCACGCCGGAGCTCCAGGCTCTGGCCGACGCCTCGCCAGACCTGTCGCCCCAACGGGCAGACGAGCCCTATCGGCGGGCGTTGTCGAACATCTATGCGCGGTTGGCGGCGGCCTATCCGGCCCTGACCGGCGAACCCCCCGCAAGGCCCGCCGCCGGGCCCGCCGATCCCTATGACGGTCCCGACGCCCTGCGCGCCGACCTGCAGGTCGTGCTTGACAGCTTGGTGGCACACCATGGCCAGGCTTTCATCCACGGGACGCTGCCCGATCTGATCCGTGGCGTAGAGATCTTCGGCTTTCACTTGGCTCGCCTGGACCTGCGGCAGAACTCTGCCGTCCATGCCCGGGTGGTCGCTGAGCTCTTGAAGGGTGCCGGTGTCTGCCCCGACTATGAGACTCTAGACGAAGAAGCTCGCTGCGCTCTGCTGCTGGGCGAGCTGAGCCATGGCCGGTTGCTGCATACGCCCTTCGCTGACTACAGCGAGGAGACCCTGCGGGAGTATGACATCCTGACCGCCGCGGCGGACATTAAGGCTCGCTACGGCCGCGACGCCATCCGCGCCCATATCGTCTCCAACACCACTTCGATCTCTGACCTCTTAGAGGTCTATGTCTTGCTCAAGGAGGTTGGCCTGTTGACCCCTGGTGACCCGGCCCGCACCCAGGTGTTCGCCGAGCCGCTATTCGAGACCATCGCCGACCTGCGCGCCGCGCCCGACATCATGCGCCGCTACCTGGCCCTACCGATCATCCGTCAGCTGGTGGAGCCAGTGGGCATTCAGGAGGTGATGATCGGCTATTCGGATAGCAACAAAGACGGCAGCTACCTGACCTCGACCTGGGAGTTGCACCAGGCTTCGCTGGCTCTGGCTGAGGTGGTGCGAGAAGCTGGGCTGCGCCTCCAATTGTTCCACGGCCGAGGCGGCGCAGTGGGCCGCGGCGGGGGTTCCAGCTTCGACGCCTTGCTGGCCCAGCCGCAGGGCACAATAGGCGGCCGCATCCGAATCACCGAGCAAGGCGAGGTGGTGGCCAACAAGTACGCTGATCCGGAATTGGCGCGGCAGAGCTTGGAGACTCTGACTGCGGGCGTTGTGCTTGCCTCCCTGCGCCGGCCCGATAGTACGGAATTGGCAGCACCGCACGGCGCGCTGATGGACAGTCTGGCGCGGGAGGCCATGGGTGCCTATAGGGCCCTAGTCTACGAGACTCCGGGTTTCGCGGACTATTTCTTCGGCGCGACCCCAATCAGCGAGATCTCCGATTTGAACATCGGCAGCAGACCGACATCGCGCCAGGCCAAGCGTACCATTGAGGGCCTTCGAGCTATCCCCTGGGTGTTCTCCTGGTCACAGTCGAGGGCCTTGTTGCCCGGCTGGTACGGCTTCGGCTCTGCTGTCGCCCGATCGGGTGCACCACTCAGCCAGTTGAAAGAGATGTACGAGGCCTGGCCGTTCTTCTCCTCTGCACTCGCCAATATGGAGATGGTGTTGGCCAAGGGCGACATGGCTATTGCCGGGCGCTATGCCGGCCTGGTCGAGGATCGAGCGCTGGCTGACCAAGTGTTTGGCCAGATCCGCGCCGAATGGGATCGCACCGTCGAGGCATTGCTGGGCATCACCGGGCAGGCAGTGGTGCTAGAAAAGAACCCGGACCTCGCCGCCGTAATCCGCTCACGATTACCCTATATCGACCCGCTGAACCATCTTCAGATCGAGCTTATTCGCCGCCGCCGCGCGGGCGATAACGACCAATCGGTGCTGGACGGTATCCACCTGACCATCAACGGCGTGGCAGCGGGGCTCAGGAATACCGGCTAAGCGGCGTCGGCAGGCGACGGTCAACTCGTCTCAAATCAGGTGTGAAGTTTTAACCCACAAATTGGTCCTAGGCGACGATGGCGCGCCACTCAGCCTCGAAATTCCGCGCGATTATGGTACATTGGCTAACCGGCCCTAGACTCTGGTTGGCATGTGCTGGGGTCATCCAATGATGGGAGATTCGGAAAGATGAGGTATCTGTGCGCCTGCTATGGGTGAGGATGTCGAGACTAGCAGCTGTGTGCTCGGCATTTGGTCTTGACTGCAAGGTTCATCATCCGCGTTCGTTATCGCCAATTCGGGTGCTGCATCTCGCATGGTGATCGATCGCCATCCACGTATTACCCTGGTCGCAGCTGTCCTAATTGGATTAGCGCTCGCAGCTTCACTGCGTCACTTGCCGCCCCAAACCATTGATGTTGGGCTTAGTCCTGTCGCGCAGACTGCGATTTCTGATCCGGGTAGTCCTTCAGCAGGCGCGGTCAATGCAGATGTGACGATCGTGGTCTTTACGGACTACCAGTGTGCAATCTGCAAAGCGACGAGCGCCGCCTTGGATCAAGCCCGGCTTAGAGATCGGAGTATTCGGGTCATTTATAAGGATATACCGATCCTGGGTGAGGGTTCACATCTTGCCGCGCGAGCCGCACTGGCGGCGGGCTTTCAGGGCAAGTATGTCCCCGTCCACAACGCCCTGATGCAAACCCACCGCCGCCTGGACGCTACAGGCATCCAAGCCGTAGCCATCAGCGCCGGGGTAGACTGGGAGCGCCTGCAAGCCGACTTGCGCGAACACGATACCCAGATCGAACGTCAGCTGGATCGTCACGCGGCCCAAGCATGGTCGCTCGGGATTGAGGGCACGCCTGCCTATATGGTAGGTCCACTTCTGGTCCGCGGCGGACTTAGCACAGGGGCCCTCAGAAGCGTGATCGCCGCCGCGCGTCGGAAGTAAGCGGCCCGGAAGGGACTCGAACCCCCGACCTTCGCTTTAGGAAAGCGCTGCTCTATCCTGCTGAGCTACCGGGCCTGCGCTGGGGGTGATAGCGTATGGCAGGGTGTTTGGGGAGGGGTGATCGCGTGCGCAAGCTTGTAGGTTTGTTGTATGTTCAGGTGCTGTTCGGCATTGC
>JANLPX010000408.1:0-5157 GCA_031367485.1 Alphaproteobacteria bacterium
TCCTTCCCATGTGGAGGGCGGCGGCAGCGTCGGCGGGTAACCGGCGTTTCCGATGGATCTTGAGCGAGGCGAACGGGATGGTCCCGTCCCTTTGGCGTTCCGTGCTCAAGACCGCCTTCCGTAAAGAGCGGGGCTGATAGGGGAAAAAGTCCCGAAGAGCAAGCGTCCTCTACTTCTTCGGATGCTTGGCTCGCCAAGCCTTGAGGCTGGTCATGGTCTGATCGACGTGACCGTCGGCTCCCATATTGTTGTAGGTCGAGATGACGGTGCCGTCCGGCGCGATGACGTAGGAGGTGCGGGCCGAGAGGTTCATGGCCATGCCGGCCATCTTCAGCTGGGAATCAAATGACTTGGCGATCTTGGCGTCTTGGTCGGCAGCGACGGGGAACTTGCCGCCGCAATGCTCGGTCTCGGCAGAGAAGGCGGCCAGCTCATTGAGCTTGCCGGAGGTGACGCCGATGAGGGTCGCACCCTGAGCCTTGAAGCCGTCGGCGGCCTCGGAGAACAGGTGGGCTTCCAGATTGCAGCCCTTGGTGTGGGCGGATGGGAAGAAATAGAGCACGACGGGGCCTTTCTTGCGGGCCTCAGCCAGACTGAAGTTGAAAGGCTTACCGGCGAGGTAGGCTGGCGCGGTGAAATCAGGAGCCTTGGAACCAGGTGCGAGATCGGCGAGGGCGGGCGCGGCAGTTGCCGTAATTATGGCGAAAAGTGCAGCGGCGGTGATGCGGGACATGGGGGCTCCTATTGCTTGAACCGTTTATACGAACTGGACGCGGCTTTGTCTTCGCGGCAAAGCCATTTGATGCAGATGTTTTATAGGGTGCACTGATGGCAGCCATGGGTATGCGGCCTGTGTTGGCCGCTGTGGACATTCCCGAACTACCCAACCCTTACCACGGCAAGGTGCGGGACAATTACGATCTGGCCGATGGGCGACGGATCATTGTGGCCTCTGACCGGCTGTCGGGATTTGACCGGTTTCTGGCAGCGATCCCGTGGAAGGGGCAGATACTGACCCAGACCGCGAGGTTCTGGTTCGACCAAACCGCCGACATCTGCCCCAACCATGTGCTGAGCTATCCTGATCCTAATGTGGTGGTGGGAACACGGTTGGACATCCTGCCGGTCGAAATCGTGGTGCGCGACTATCTGGCGGGGACCACCGGGACCTCGATCCTGACGCTCTATAAGCGCGGCGTGCGGGAGATGTATGGAACGGCGTTTCCTGACGGCTTGCGGGACAATCAGAAACTGCCGGCACCGATCATTACGCCGACCTCGAAGGAATTTGACGGGGGTCATGACGCGCCGCTGAGTGCGCAACAAATACTGGATCAGGGTCTGCTGACGGCAGACCAATGGGAGATTATCAGCAGCTATGCCCTGGCGCTGTTCGCGCGGGGTCAGGCCATTGCCGCAGAGCGCGGGCTGATCTTGGTGGACACCAAGTACGAATTTGGCTTGGACGGTGAGGGTAGGATTATCCTGGCCGACGAGATCCATACACCGGACTCTAGCCGCTACTGGATCGCCTCGAGCTATCAAGCGCGGTTTGAAGCCGGGGAACGACCCGAGAGCTTCGACAAGGATTTTGTCCGTAGCTGGGTGACGGCGCGATGCGACCCCTACAAAGACTCGATACCAGAAATTCCGCAGGAGATGATCTTGGCGACCTCTGATGTCTATGTGCGAGCGTTTGAGACCATCACCGGACAGGTCTTCGTGCCGCCGTCTGCGGATGAGGATATCTTGGCACGGGTACGGCGGAACCTGACTCAGTTTTTCTAAGCTCGACAGAGAGCCGGAATTCGGCGAATTCGGGCGATGCAAAACGAACCCTTTTTCAAACGTGATGGGCAGAATTACCTGCCCCAGATCTCTGCGCGCGGCCCCTGGAACGAACAGTCACTGCACGGCCGGGTGGTGATTGGTCTGTTGGGCTATGCCCTAGAGGTGGCCCACGGTGATCCGGACTTTGTACCGGCCCGGCTGACCGTGGATATGTACCGGCTACCTAGCTTTGATCCTGTCGAGGTTACGACCAACCTGATCCGTGAGGGCGGTCGTATCCGGGTGGCGGAAGCAGAATTCATCTCCGGCGGGGTGAGCATGGCCAAGGCGTCGTGCCAGTTTCTGCGTCGAACCCAAGCCCCTGAGGGCGAGGTTTACGGCTTACCAAACTGGGAAGTACCCAAGCCCGACGACATTCCAGCCCCAGAGCCCTTCGCGGGTCCGATGGGCAAGATGTGGGCGACAAGGCCGATTGTTGGCGGCTTTGGTCAACCCGGCAAGGTACGCCAAACCTGGATGAGTGAGGTCCGCGAACTGGTCGAAGGTGTGCCTCTAACCCCGTTCCAACGCGTAGCGGTGGCCTGCGATTTCGTCAGCCCCTTCGCCAATGCTTCGAGTCAGGGGCTGGCCTATATCAACACCGATGTGACGCTCTATCTGCATCGCGCGATGGTTGGAGAGTGGCTGGGCTTCGAGAAGACCGACCATCAAGGTACCGACGGTGTCGCCCTGGGGGAGTGCCGACTTTATGATGTCGAGGGGCCACTAGGTATCGCCGCCTGCGCCGCCCTGGGACAGCGACGGATGCCGCCGCCCAAGCCCTAATGCTCCACCTGTGTGGGAGCAGTCAGCGCAGTCGATCGAGGGACGGAAGGGCGCAGACTTGTGGGTGACAACCCCCTCCGCCCCTTCGGCCCACCTCCGCCGAAATCGCCCCTAAGGCGCTGGGGGAGGATTGGGGATTATCCCAAACCTCCCGACATTCCGCCGTCGACCACGAGGATTTGGCCGGTAATGTATCGCGCGTCGTCGGAGGCTAGGAATAGAGCGGCGTGTGCGGTGTCCCATCCGGTGCCCATCTTGCCGCCCAGAGGGACGCGGGCATTGCGCGCGGCGCGAACAGCCTCCGGATCTTGGCCGGTGGCTCCGGCGATGCCGGCGACGGCCATGGGGGTGTCCATAAGGCCCATGGCGATGGCATTGCATCGGACGCCTTTAGTGGAATTGGCTGAAGCGACGCTGGTGGTCAGGCGGTTCACAGCGGCCTTGGAGACCTCATAGGCGGTCTGGTTGCCACCAGCGAGGCTGGCCAGGGAAGAGATATTGACCATGGCGCCAAAGCCTTGCTCGCGCATGATCGGCAGGGCAGCTTTGATGGTCAGCCACATACCCTTGAGATTAACGTTGAGGATGCGGTCAAAGGCGTCTTCGGTCAGGCGATGGGCTGGGCCGTCGCCGCCGCCGCCGATGCCGACATTGTTGATCAGGATGTCGAGGCGATCCCACCGGGTCTTGGCCATTGCGACGATGCCCTCGCATTCGGCGGGTCGCGTTATGTTGGCAGCTAGGGCATGAGCTTTGCCGCCCTCGGCCGCGATCATGGAAACGGTTTCCTCGGCACGGACGAGGTCTCGGTCGACGCAGAGAACCTCAGCCCCTTCGCGCGCGAAAAGGATAGAAATAGCGCGGCCATTGCCGACAGTATCGCCGGGAGTTTGGCCTGCACCGACGACGACAGCCACCTTGCCAGCCAGACGCCCAACCATGGCTAGAAGCCCTTGAGGTCGGGATCGAGAACCTGACCCTCGTCCAGTTGGACCCCGAACGAATTCAGGATCATTGAGACCTGGGTGTATTGGCCCGCCGTAAAAACCACGTCCATGCACTGCTTATCGGTGAAATGGGATTTCAACGCAGACCAACTCGGGGTGCTAATGAACTGATCATTGTGCAGGTCATCGGTCGCGCGCAACAGGGCGAGGTCAGGGAGGCTCCAGCCGGGTGCATCGGGACCGATCTTGATGCGAGCAATCTCATCATCCGTCAGGCCATCGCGCTTGCCGATGGCGACGTGTTGTGTCCATTCATAGCCTGATTTGCAGAGAAATCCGATGCGCAGGATGACGATTTCACGCTGGCGCGCCGGCAGCTCGTTGCGGCGCGAAAGAATGTAATTGCCCCAAGCTAAGAACCCCTTGGCCGCCTTGGGCGCGCGCACCAGCGTGCGGAAGATATTCAGTACCCGGTCACCCATGGGGGCCAGGATTTCCTTCTGGTCGGCGTCCAATTGGTCATCGGAAAGCGGGGTGATCCGCGGATGTCTAAGGCGCATGGGACGGCTCCGGGCTAGCTAGGTTTTCGGCAGAAACATGGGCACGACCTGGATCAGGACGAGAATACCCAGGGCTATAATAGCGATGCGGCCAAATAGCCTGTTGCGCGCAATGCGAGCAGCTTCTGCGGCGGCGGGGTCTGATGGGTCTGACATAGCCCTATCATAGGCATCAGAATCAAAAACGCCCAGGGTTTGAAACCCTGGGCGTTAATGTTGGCTTGTTCGTCGATTAGAAAGTTTTGCGAACCGTCACGCCATAGGTGCGTGGTGGGTTGGTGAGGTAGCCGTAACGTGCTCTCAGGCCGCGCTCACGGTCGATTGCGAGCCTCGCAGTCTCGTCTGTCAGGTTATTGACGAAGATTGCGCCTTCCCAAGTGTCGCTGCGGATACCGACACGCAGATTGGCAACGGTGTAGGAGGGGAGTTTCAACTGGAACGCCAAGGTGGAGACCGAGGGCGCGCCGGTCGTGAACAGGGTGACTGTGCGCGGGTTATTCTCCTGGTCAGCGATCTGCGTATAGCGGTCGCCGACATATTGAACGCTCAGATTGCTGAAAGCCGTCAGCCCATTGTCCATGGGGCGGACGTAGCCGAGTGCTGCGGCGGCTTGGAACCTTGGCACTGTTGGCAGGCGGTTGCCGTCACGTAGGGACTGGAGCACCGCACCGCTGGCGTCTTTCACACTAGAGGTCAGCTCAGAGTTATTGATTGAAGCTGACAGGGCCATATCGAAGTTGTCGCTGAGACGGGTGTTGAACTCCGCCTCCACGCCCGTCGAGCGTGCCTTAGGTACGTTGACGATGATCCGTGACGAGCAACTGCCCGCATCGACCGTCGCTTGCAGGTTCTCAATGTCGGAATAAAAGGCCGCCATGGTGAATGAGCCACCGCCGTCCGGTAATTTGGCCTTCAAGCCTGCCTCGTAATTCCAGACACTTTCGTTGTCGAAGGCTGGCTTTGCCAGCTTGCCGAAGGTTGTGAGGTCTGCAGGGCTGCAAAGAGGCTTGTTGAGAGGGTCGTTTACACCGCCA
>JANLPX010000418.1:0-4703 GCA_031367485.1 Alphaproteobacteria bacterium
TAGGCCGCCACGCCGACGATATTCTCGATATTGTGTTCGCCCAACAGGCTGGTGGTCATAGCGAGCTCGCGACCATCCGGTGCCACCAGGGTAAAGTTCGAGGTTTCGCCATAGGTCACGTCGCGGCTGAACCAACCGTCACAGGCCTTGGTATCGTACCAAACGATACGCGCGGGCGTCAGATGCGCCACCGCTCGGATCGCCGGATGATCTCGCATGACCGCCACCGCATGATCCGGCAGCCCGGCCAGTAATTTCCGAAAGGGCGCTTCGTAGTCCGCGAAGGTCGGGAAGACGTTGACATGATCGTGGATCAGCGAGGTCAGCAACAAGTAATCAGGATGATAGAGCGCGAACTTCGACCGCATATCCCCGTTGCCAACGATATACTCGTCCCCTTCCAGAACCATGTCGGGGGACGCACCCCAGTGGCCCGTAGCAGGCAGCGATGGCGAAATCGCACCAATCATCCAGCCGGCGTCCACGCCTGCCTGCCGCAGGATGTGAGCCATCAGCGCCGTACAGGTCGACTTGCCGAACGATCCCGCGATCACGGTGTTGATCCGCCTCGCGGTCACCTCGCCCACGAGCGTCGCGAAATCGGTGATCTTGATGCCGCGAGCCCGCGCCGCCGTCACCTCCGGATTATCCGAACCCCCCAGCTTAGCGCTGGCCCCAAGCACCAGCAGATCAAGGTTGGTTGGCAGGTTTGCTGCGTCAAACCGATAGGTCACCGGAAATCCCAGTCCCGCAACATAGGTCGACATGGGCGGGAAGACGTCGGCGTCAGACCCTGAGACTTCGTGACCTGCGTCACGCATCATCAGCGCCACCGCGCTCATGCCGGCACCCGCGACCCCGGTAAAATGAATACGCATCACAATGTCCTAGAGTCGCGCCAAACCGGCCAGTGCCTGATTGATGAGGATCGGACCCTCCCGCACAACAACCGACGTCCAGGCCTCGTCGTCGGGTACGAAACACCGCCCAGCAGCCTCGCGGAAGGCTTTGTGCTCCGCTGCCATGCGGTCACCCCTATGCTCAAATCGAAGCCAACGCTCATAGAGGGTCACAAAGACCACCTCACTCAGTGAGGCCTGCGTTTCAGTGCCAAACTCTACGACTGCGCCCGTCACGCGCGCCTGGGGCAACCAATCTACCAACGCCTCACGCATCTCGCCCGTCTTCACCGCCGGCAGATTGCCAGCATTGGGGTCCGCCGCAACGCTAGACTCAAGCGACGAGCGTTTCCAATCTTCCACTAAATCCTTGCCCCACCAGTCCAACAGCCGCTTGGCATTTTCGCTTCCTGCGCCGTCAATGGGCAGCACAGCGACCTCACCATAGGCACCTACACCCGTGTGAAGGTCGATCAGTCCTAGTTCCCTCACTGCGCTTAGACGCGTATCGACGATTTCTCGCAAAACGCGATGTCCGAACTCGGGCCCAGCTCCCCCGAAGGTCAGCCCCTCCGGGTCTTGATACTGGCCATAGTCAGAGGCGACCTGCATAGCCGCCGGACCCAGTTCACCGATCAACCTCTGCTGCTCGATCATCAACGTCATCATGGTTTGCGGGCTCAGGTCCTTAACCCGGATCGCTTCGGCAATGTGATGATAGTAGGGGTTCCCCGGTGGCGGCTCGCTCCAATCTATGAAATTGCGATTGAGGTCGACATTGCTTTCCGTTAACCGGCTGACATAAGCAAAGCCCCAAGGATTGAGAGCGTGAACCAACATCACAGCCGTATTTGCAGGTAGTCTAATAGGGCCGGATTCCAGCCAAAGGCTCTGAACTGCTGAACCAGCCGGTCCCTCAAAGCCGTGCATTCCCGACGTGATTAGCAACACTCGCTCAGCGCCCTTGGGGCCCAGCCAAGCCAGATCAATCGCTAAATCACCGCCGCCGGGCGCACGGAGATCGGGATGAGGAAAGTCGCTCAGATCAGCACCGGCGCGCTGTGCAGCTGCCCGAAATCGCCTGCGCGCTGCGCCATACTCGTGAAGAATGCTCATGCTGGTCTCAGCGTCTCTAAATCGTGAAAATGGATATCACACCCGTATTAACCTTTGCGTAACCATGAAGGTGGATTCTGTCGTGGTCTTCCTTGAAGACACCCACCATCATTGACTTTCAAAGCCCGGCTTCGGCCGGGCTCTTTTTTTTGGCCATGCGGGTATAGGTCTCAGCTTGCGCGCCGCCACGGCGCGGTCTAAAAGCCGCGCCTCTAGCGATGTTCCCCGATAGCTCAGCTGGTAGAGCAGTCGGCTGTTAACCGACTTGTCGTAGGTTCGAGTCCTACTCGGGGAGCCACCGCTTCGACGAACAGAATGCCCCATTCGAAGCTGAAATAACTATTTCCACCGGCTGAGTACCAATTCGATAAGCTTAGTCGGGAACTTAGTGCGGCTGACCGCATTATTGACGTTCCGGCACTAGGTCACATGCCTTGACCTTTAGGATGGGATTGCGTCGATGTTAGATAGAATTCTCCACGCTCTTCGTCCTTGGCCCAAGCATCCAATTGACCGCCAGTATGGTATTGAAACTTCCAGCAAAGTTCGGCGATTCCTAATTCGTAGCGGAAATGCTGCTGCCGATATTTCCAACAATGGTTACGTGGGCTCTCAACCCAGTATCGTGCGTCAGTGTCTTGAACTATTGCCAAACCTTGCTGGCGGTGCATTCTTCGACCTGGGTTGTGGCAAGGGCCGTATTCTGGCGGTTGCAACGGAATACCCGTTCGCCTCAATTACCGGCATTGAGCTTTCGGGCTTAGTCGCGCGGATTGCCCAACGGAATTGTGAGGGGGTCGCGGCCCGCCATCCCAACCGCACTCGCGCCCAGGTTATCCATGGAGATGCCAGTCAACCCACATTGCCCAACTCAGGCTCGGTAGTCTTGTATCTCTACAATCCGTTCCAGGCGGGCGTGGTCACAGCTTTAATCGCAAACTTGACGCGGGATCTTGCCGCCAAGCTCGATCTGAAGATTTGGATCATTTACTACAACCCAACCCAAGCGGCGTTGTTTGATGGGGCAAAAAACTTCGTGCGTCACTACGCCGCGAAGAATTCGTTCTCAGACGAGGAACGTGCATCGTCGCCATTCGGCAATGACTATGACAGTGTCGCGATCTGGCAGAGTTGTGGTGAGCCCATGGCTCCTGCCCTGCCAAACGCCAATCGGCACATTGAGATCACAACTCCAAACTGGATTGCACATGTTCGCCATGAGGACGCCTGAAAGGTCAGCGCAGTCCTCATCCTCGCCGCATGAGCGCCTTGATACGAGGCCCGTACTTGACGCGCAGGGCTTGTACCGCGCGCTGCATCGCCTCGATCGTCACAGCTAGTCGACCCTTGGACGTGAATGCGATGCTAAAGTTTTCCAGACTGTCTTGGCGGTCAGCCCAGCGCGTCTTGTAAGGCGATTGCCCCATACGGAAGTCGAAGTCGACGCCGCACTCAATGCACATCATGACGCACTGTTGGATCAATAGGTTGCCTGGCGATTGCAAACTGTAGGCGGGATCAAAGGTCGTGATATGATATTCAATGCGGTCACCTGAAATCAGACAGATACAGGCGGCTATTATCTTGTCATCCAAGGTCAAGGCATAGGTCTGGACACCGTAGGGTCGGCGGTCGATCTGCGGCGCACGCTCGGAAAGCTTCATGAAGAAAGCCTCGATCTGAGGGTTCAACAGAAAACTTTTCTCGATACTATGAGCCAACAACCATTGGTGTTTGCGCTCGAAGATCCAGGCCATGCAACGAACGCCTTCGTCTGGGCCTACCATCAGGCGAAAGTCGAGCTTGCCTATTTCGGCTAAATTCTTGCGGTAATATCGAAGCGAGGCCCTAAATTTCTTCGACCTTGTCTTGGACCAGCTTTCCCAGTCAGGCACCCCTGCCAAACTGATAGCCGGGGCTTGAGTATAGCTCCCTCGCTTGTATGCGGGATACGACCGGATAGCCTGCGCAATGCGGCTTGGTGCGTGAGTGTTGTAGATCTTAACGACGTCGGCCACCCCCTTCAGAACATCCAGCGCCGCGTGAACCACCGATTGGGTGTTGTCGTCATTGCGGATCAGAGGGCCTGCGTATTCATGTAAGTCTCCGCTGCCCAAATGGCAGGCAACGGTCACCGTGTTCTTGCGCTCGGTATATAGCGGCCAGACGCAGACCAACTGGGCGTCGCGCCAAACTGTGATCACCGCTAATTTGCGACTTGCGCCCTTGGGCAAGGTCTCCCAGCCGCACAAGGCGAAGTCGAACTCCTGACAGGCGAAATAGGTTGGCACCCTATCGATCAACTCGATCCAGGCGGTCTCTAACGTCCTAAGTTTCTCGGCGTCGTCATACATGACGACCTTCAGATCGCTCATATTGCCTTCAGTCCCGCCCTCAGACCCCACGCGTAACCAAGAATCAACTGCTGGTCCGCCGCGTTTGCCCGCACTGGCACCTATTCCAGCAGCTTTAAGAGCCGCCGCTTCGCGACCACCCGTCAGCCTCGCGCCAACCGCATGAATATAGGGCAATACTTGCCAAAGTAGTAATCCTTGTTTGCGTTGAAGCCGGGCAATTGGGCTGGTCGTTAATAGAGATACCGATCCTTTAGGCGACCGCTTTTGCGTGCTCAACGCTTGCCCAAGCCAACACTGAGCCCCTACAGAAGCTTAGAGATTGGAACCGACA
>JANLPX010000488.1:0-1828 GCA_031367485.1 Alphaproteobacteria bacterium
CGGCCTCAGAAGCGCTGCGGAAGTCTCGCGATCCCTCGCTCAGCACCTCCCGGCCGGGCAGGAACTTCAGGACCTCTGGGTTGGGCGTGGGTTCGGTCTGGATAAACATAGGCTTGATGTGGCGCCTGAGGCGATCGGGCGCAAGTCAAGCGCGATTGAACAGCGAATGGAAAGGGTGTATCGCGCGCCGCTCGTAGCCCCCTTCGGGACGCGAAAGGGAGCCAATTGGGCGTTCCCGGAGAGATCGGATGCCTGATCCGGCTAGTGCCGCCAACGAGGCGTCCGAAGAGTCGCATCCCTCCCCCCATAAGGAGAGTTTCGCCGCCTTAGCCCTGGGGGCTGTAGGCGTGGTGTTTGGGGATATCGGCACCAGCCCTCTCTACGCCATGCGCGAGGCCCTTGCGCACTCGAAATCAACCGTTAGCTCTGAGTTGGCGGTACTGGGCGTGATTTCGTTGGTGACTTGGGCGCTCATCCTGATCGTCACGGTCAAGTACGTCGTTTTCCTGATGCGGGCGGACAACAAGGGCGAGGGCGGGACCTTAGCTCTTATGGCCCTTGCCCAACGCTCTCTGGGTCGCCGCTCGACAGCCGTGTTTTTTCTCGGGGTAATCGGCGCAGCATTATTCTATGGCGACGGCATAGTGACACCCGCTATGTCGGTTCTCAGTGCCGTTGAAGGTCTCAAAGACGCGCCAGGCGTTGGCAACAGTCTCGCGCCCTATGTCTTGCCGGGCTCAGCAGTCATCCTGATCGCGCTATTTCTGGTGCAAGCCAAGGGCACGGCCAGTATGGCGCGCTATTTCGGACCGATCACCGCCGTGTGGTTCCTTACACTCGCGGTATTGGGTGCCATTCACATCGTCGATGCCCCCTCAGTCATACGCGGGCTATCACCCCACTATGGCGTGATCTTTCTTTACGATAACGGCTTGCTCGGTTTCATCATCCTGGGCAGCGTATTCCTGGCCGTCACCGGGGCGGAGGCGCTCTATGCCGAT
This sequence comes from Alphaproteobacteria bacterium, assembly GCA_031367485.1. Lineage (GTDB taxonomy): Bacteria > Pseudomonadota > Alphaproteobacteria > Caulobacterales > Caulobacteraceae > Phenylobacterium. The sequence continues at coordinate 1,002 of JANLPX010000488.1, forward strand.
ATGGGCCATTTTGGAAAAAGCCCGATCCGGGCTGCCTGGGTTTTCCTGGTTCTGCCGGCGTTGCTGATTAACTATCTGGGCCAGGGCGCGCTGGTACTTTCGCACCCAGAAGCGCGAGATAATCCGTTTTTCCAAATGATCCCAGAGTTCGCCTATTGGCCCGTTTTGTTGCTGGCGACGGTGGCGACGGTGATCGCCAGCCAAGCGGTGATCACCGGGGCCTTCTCAATGACCCAACAGGCCGTGCAACTGGGATTGTTGCCCCGCATCGATATTCGGCGGACTTCGGAGACCCAAGCCGGTCAAATCTATGTGCCGCAGGTCAATACGTTCCTGATGGTTGGCGTCCTGATCCTGCTCTTCACATTCCAGACATCCCATAATCTATCGGCGGCTTATGGCATGGCGGTTACCGGTTCCATGTTTGTCGACACCTTACTGTTCTTCGTGATCGTCAAATCGATGTGGAAGCGCCCCACCTGGCAGGCCGCACTGGCGGCAGGTGGTTTCGCGATAATCGATCTCGTCTTCATTTCGTCCAACCTGCTGAAAATCCCACAGGGCGCTTGGCTGCCCTTAGTCCTTGGCGGTGCCTTGGTGGTGGTCATGTGGACCTGGACCAAGGGTGCTCAAATTCTAACGGACAAGACGCGGCGGGACTCGGTGCCGCTCGCCGACCTTTCCGAAATTTTGAAAGCTCGCCCGCCACATCGCGCGTCGGGTACGGCCATATTCCTAACCTCTGACCTCGACGTCGCACCGGTCGCGCTGATGCACAATCTCAAGCACAACAAGGTGCTGCACGAGAAGAACATCATCTTGACCGT
>JANLPX010000453.1:0-4702 GCA_031367485.1 Alphaproteobacteria bacterium
ACCCAAGATTACATCACTGGCCGTTTCGGCTGAGGGCTCTGCCATGAACGAACACATCGTCAAATCCTACGAAGACGAACTCAACACCCTGACGGCCGAATGTGCCCGCATGGGCGGATTGGCCGAGGCTCAAGTCGCCGATAGTCTGGATGCCATCGTCAAGCGAGACCCGGACCTGGCGCAACGGGTCATTAGTCTGGATGAAAAGCTCGACGTCTTAGAGGCCGACATTGAACGCAAAGCCATTCGCCTGATCGCGCTGCGCCAGCCCATGGCCAATGACCTGCGGCGCACCGTGGCGGCCATGAAGATTGCCACCAACCTCGAGCGTTGCGGCGACCTAGCCAAGAATATCGCCAAGCGCACCATGATCTTGGTTGAGGCGGAACCCATGACGCCCCTGACCCGTTCGATCGAGCGCATGGGCCGGCTGGTACTGGGGCGCCTCAAGCAGGTTTTGGACGCCTATACTGGCTCCAACGACCAGCTCGCCATCAGTGTGTGGCAAAGCGACGACGAGGTCGACGAGCACTATAATAGCCTGTTTCGTGAGTTGCTGACCTACATGATGGGCGATCCGCGCACCATCACCGCCTGCGCCCACCTGTTATTTGTGGCCAAGAACATGGAACGCATCGGCGATCATGCCACCAATATCGCCGAGATCATTCACTATGAGATCACCGGCAATGAAATGATCTCAGGTGACAGGCCCAAGACCGATGCTCTGGCCATGCCCGGGACCCCAGCATGATCCCGCAAATCCTAGTGGTCGAAGACGAAGACGCGCTATCGACCCTCTTGCAATATAACCTCGAAAAAGAGGGCTATGACGTCATCCTGGCCGCCGATGGGGAAGAGGCGTTGACCTTGGTCTCTGAGAAACTGCCAGACCTTGTGGTGCTAGACTGGATGCTGCCCAAGGTGTCCGGCATCGAGGTTTGTCGCAGACTGCGACAGAGGACCGAAAGTCGAAACCTGCCGATTATCATGCTCACGGCGCGCGGCGAGGAGAGTGACCGCATAAGGGGCCTAGATACCGGAGCCGACGACTACATCGTCAAACCCTTCGCCATGAGCGAGCTTTCAGCCCGGATCCGCGCCGTGCTGCGCCGCATTCGCCCGGGACTGACCGAAGATAAGGTGCGGTGCGGTGACTTGGTCATGGACAGGGTCTCTCACCGGGTAAAACGCTCGGGCACCGAAATCCATCTCGGGCCGACGGAGTTCCGGCTGCTGGATTATTTCATGCAGCACCCGGGTCGCGTGTTCTCCCGCGAGCAACTGTTGGACGCGGTTTGGGGCACCAATGTCTATGTTGAGGCCCGTACGGTCGATGTCCATGTGGGTCGCCTTCGTAAGGCGATCAATCTGGAGGGCATTGATAGCGATCCCATCCGGACGGTTCGATCTGCGGGCTATGCGCTAAATACGGAAGCCTGAGATTGACCAACGGCCCTCCAGGCGCTTAAGCGCGGGGCCATGAACATCCTCCTCGTAGGTTCCGGCGGGCGTGAACACGCGCTCGCCTGGAAAATCGCGGCCTCACCCCTGTTGAAGCGCCTGGTGATGGCTCCGGGTAATCCGGGCATGGCGAGCCTTGGCGAGGTTCGCGCGGTCAAACCTACCGATATTCCGGCCCTCGTGGCTCTGGCACAGGAAATCGCCGCCGACTTGGTGGTCATCGGCCCGGACGCCACGGTTGAGGCGGGCTTGGCGGATGCCTTAGCGCTGGTCGGTATTCCTTGCTTTGGCCCGGTCGCTCAGGCTGGCCAATTGGAGAGCTCAAAGGCGTTCACCAAATCGTTTTGCGACCGCCACGGCTTGCCCACCGGAGCCTATGGCGTGTTCGATAGAGCCGATGCGGCCAAGGCGGCTTTATCGCGTTTCAAGCCCCCCTATGTGATCAAGGCCGACGGCTTGGCCGCGGGCAAGGGGGTCGTCATCGCCCAGGATCTGGCGACGGCAGAGGCGGCCATCGACGACTGTTTGGGCGGTCGCTTTGGCACCGCAGGTGCGCGCGTTGTGATCGAAGAATTTCTGGAGGGCGAGATCGGGTCGCTCTTCGCCATCTGCGATGGCAAGACCTCTATGGTGTTTGGCGAGGCGCAAGATCACAAACGCGCCTATGACGGCGAACAGGGCCCAAATACCGGCGGTATGGGCACCTATTCCCCGGCCCCTGTCTTCACACCGCAACTGATCGACCAGGTACGCACTCGGCTGGCCGAACCCACGTTTGCCGGGATCGCTTCCGAAGGGGCCCCCTATCGCGGTATCCTATTCGTGGAGCTCATGGCCACCGCTGATGGTCCCAAGCTTGTGGAGTTCAATGCACGGTTCGGTGACCCGGAATGTCAGGTGCTGATGCTCCGCCTGGAAAGTGATCTGGTCCCCTACCTCATGGCCTGTGCGACGGGCACTCTGGATCAGATGCCGCCGCCGATCTGGCGCAAGGAAGCGGCGGTCTGCGTGGTGTTGGCCGCAAAGGGCTACCCTGATGCGCCGATTGCGGGATCGGAGATTAAGGGTGCCGAACAAGATTTTGGTCCCGACGTCATTGTGTTTCATGCAGGAACCTCCCGCGATTCAGCCGGAACGCTGCGGGCGGCGGGCGGGCGGGTGTTGAACGTCTGCGCGCGAGGATCGACCTTCGAAGACGCCCAGGCCCGCGCCTACGCCGCCGTGGCCAAGATCGATTGGCCAGGCGGGTTTCATCGCACCGACATTGGCTGGCGCGCCATAGGTCGGTAAGGTACTTCAAACACGCGTTAGAATCCGTGGGGAGCGATCAATGGTCGATGCAGCCGAGCAAGAGCGTGAAGCGCTAAACAGCGGCACTAAAGAGGTCGCTGATAGCCACCGTTTTGATGAAGCCAAGCTCGCGGCTTGGATGAACGCCAATGTCGAGGGCTATGCCGGCCCCCTGGAAGTCCGCCAGTTCAAAGGTGGGCAGTCCAATCCCACCTACCAACTCATTACGCCGACCAAGACCTACGTGATGCGCCGCAAACCTCCGGGCAAACTCCTGCCCTCCGCCCATGCGGTGGACCGGGAATACAAGGTGATCACCGCCCTCTATCCGACAGGTTTTCCCGTGGCACGATCCTACGGGTTGTGCGTGGACGAGAGCGTCATCGGCACTTGGTTCTATGTAATGGACATGGTCGAAGGCCGCATCCTCTGGGATCAGACCTTGCCGCAATACGAACCCGCCGAGCGGCATGCGATCTACATGGCCAAGATTCTGACCTTGGCCGATCTACACAATACCGACCACGAAGCCATCGGGCTTGGCGACTATGGCAAGCCTGGCAACTATATGGGCCGTCAGGTAGATCGCTGGACCAAGCAGTATAAGGCCTCTGAAACCACCCACCTTCCGGAGATGGAAAAGCTGATCGACTGGCTGCCCAAGTCCCTCCCGGCCCAGGACCGCACCAGCGTGGTGCATGGCGACTACCGGCTCGACAACATGGTCATTCACCCAACGGAGCCGCGTGTGATCGCCGTGCTGGACTGGGAGCTGGGCACGCTCGGCGACCCGCTCGCCGACTTCACATACCTGCTGATGAACTGGGTCAACGGCACCATCGCCACCCTGCCGGACTTCAAAGCCCACGGCATTCCGACCATCGATGAAGCGGTCGCCGCCTATTGCGAACGCACGGGCCGTTCAGGGCTGGAACATCTGGACTGGTTCTTCTCCTACAACATGTTCCGCCTGGCGGGCATTTGTCAGGGTATCGTCGGTCGAGTGCGCGACGGCACCGCCAACAGTCCCAATGCCACAGCCATGGAGGCCAGGGTTCCTCTCCTGGCCGAAAGCGCCTGGAAATATGCCCAGCGGGCTGGGGCCTAAATCAGGCGGGTCAGCAACCCCTCAATTTCCGCTTCATCCTCAAATACCGCTCGTACAGGCCAAGCCGTTACGCGCGCGTGCCACGCTAGCGGCAATCGCACCCAGTCTTTCTGGGTGGTCACCAGTTCTGCGCCATGGTGCTCTGCCAATTCTGCCAAGGTCCGGAGCGTTCGCGCGTCATAGACAGCGTGGTCGGGGAAGCTGACGAACTCCCGCAGATCACACCCGGCGGCTTGTAGCGCCCGCTCAACCTTCCAGGGTTTGCCGATGCCCGCAAAGCCAATCTGCGGGCCGCTCGGCGGCGGGGCCGTCGGAAGGAGCCGGGCGACCAGCACCGGTGTCTGGCCGAATACTCTCAGCAAGTCCGGATCAGGCGCTTCCAAGTCAGCGGGCAACATCAAGATCACAGCATCTGCCCGGGCCAATCCCACGCGCAGCGGCTCGCGGAGGGGCCCAGACGGGAACACGGCTCCGTCACCGAGCGGCCATTCGTTGTTGCGAGTCTCGCCGTCCACGACCACGAGGGACAGAGCCTTCGTCAGGCTAGGGTTCTGGTGTCCGTCGTCCATGACGATCAACTGGGCACCAGCGGCAACGGCGGCTCTGGCCCCGGTAACTCGGTCTCTGGCGACCCAGACCGGGGCATCGGCGGCTAGCATCAGCGGCTCGTCGCCGACTTCGGTTGCAGTGTGAGTCGCCGGATCAACCCGCACGGGGCCGACTAACGAACCGCCATAGCCCCGTGACAAACCGTGGGCGATCACCCCTTTGGCGTCCAAACGTCGTAACAGCTCAGCCACCACTGGCGTCTTGCCCGTGCCCCCGGCCGTCAGATTTCCG
>JANLPX010000454.1:0-1719 GCA_031367485.1 Alphaproteobacteria bacterium
CTGCCATCGACTCGATTGTGGGCGGTCAAGCCGCTGATGTGATTGCGATCCTCGATCGGATGGATGCAGAGGTCTATCTCTGATGACGTCGCATCGGCCGCCTCGCCCGAAGGCGTTGCTCGATGCCATCGATACAGAGACGCCCACCACATACTGCGGACGCCTTTGGCGGGTGGTGACCGAGGGCTTCGATCCACTGCGTCCGTCTCGCGCGGGCGGCCGGTGGGACGACGGAAGCTTCGACGTCCTTTACACTGCGGCCTCGCGAGAGGGCGCCATGGCGGAGTCCTGGTTCCACGTGGCCAAAGGCCAGCCAATCGTTCCCTCGAAGACCGCCAAACGCCTCTACCAGATCGAGGCAGACCTCCAGCGTGTCCTTGACCTGTCAGGAGACGGCCGCCTTGCGGCTCTCGGCGTCAACGTGGCCACATACGGGCGGCTCAGCTACGTGCAGCGCATCGAAGAATACCCGTCGCTGCAGCAGATCGGCGAAGTCGCGTTCTTCTACGAATATCAGGCCGTGATCGTCCCATCGGCGCGTTGGCCGGGGACGAATGTGGTGATCATCACCGAGCACGTCGCTGTCACACAGTTGGAGGTGGTCAATGACGAGGCCGTGGATCTTGAGGCTTGGGCTCGCGCGCACCGCGTCAACTTCGCCTCGGCCGCACGCCACGGACCTCCGAGGTAGGGCGCGACAAGAACTCGCTTGACGATTAAATCCTCATGTTCTACCTTTGTTCCGATGTCCGATCCCGCCGCCCGCGCCGATCATGAGCTCCAGCTCTTGGAGAGCCTGATCGATTGCGCCGAGACGATCAGCCTGGCGATTGGCGAGGCGGCGTCGGTGGAGAGCGATCCGGCCCGGCAGCTCGATCTGTTCGACGCCTTCCAGCGCGGCTTCCTGGGCGTACGGATGGGTATCCGGCTGGCGCTGACCTTGCGGGCTGGGCCGAGGCCGGTCCGCGTGGCGGCGATCGCGCCTGAAGCTGAGCCGCTTGAGACCGAAGAGGCCGAGCAGCCCGAAACCGAGCGGGCCGAAAGACCCGAGCGCGAACGCGAGCGGGAGTATGAGGCCGTCAGCCTGCCGGCATTCCTCAAGACCCTGGGCGTGGTGTCCACTGAGGCGGCCCGCCTTGACGGTCTGTCGGCCCATGTCCGCGCCGAGGCCCTGCCGACCCTGGAGCGGCTGCTGGCTCAGGCTGACGCACAAGCGCCGCTCGTTCCGGCGCAGCGTCCTCAGTCCGCCAAGTCCGCGCCCACGGCCGGCGTCGACCTGCTGCTGCGGCCACCGAAAGCGGCGCCGAGGAGCCGATGGCTCAGCTCCACCGCCACGGTCCTACCCAAGCCGTTCCCACTCGCCGGACCCTTCCGCGCCCGCCCGCCGCCGCACTGATTCGGCTAAGCCCGCGATCCCCTCACCCCCTGTGCTGTCATCCCGGTTTCGCGAAGCGAAAGCATGCCCTCGGGTCGGCCATAGGCCGAGCCCGGGGGACCGGGACCCACAAACTCCGACAATCCGGGATGAGGCGCTGCGTCTCAGCCGGAGATACTTGGCGTGCGCGGCGTGTGTGGGTCCCGGTCTTCCGCTTCGCGGAAACCGGGATGACAGCACAGGGGGTGAGGGGATCCGGGCTTAGCCGAATCAGTGCGGCGGCGGGCGGGCGCGGAAGGGTCCGGCGAGCGGGAACGGCTTGGGCAGGACCGTGGCGGTGGAGC
>JANLPX010000457.1:0-2334 GCA_031367485.1 Alphaproteobacteria bacterium
AGAATAGTGCCGCGTCAACCGACCGGGTGAGCGTTTGGCGTCATCCTGCGCCTCAGCCAGCGGTCCAATCAGAGCCTCGATCTGAGCGCGGGTGACGCCACCAGGTCGCAACAACCTTGGCTCATCCAATAGGGAGATCACAGTGGACTCAAGTCCAACTTCGCAGGCTCCGCCGTCCAGTACCAAGGCGGCAAATTCACCGGTCTCTTCGGCCGCATCAGCAAATGTCGTCGGACTGGGCCGCCCAGATCGATTGGCCGAGGGTGCCACCACCGGCCCGCCAAAGGTCGCGATAACCTCCCGCGCCTTCGGGTGTGACGGCACGCGCACCGCCACGGTATCGAGACCCGCCCGCGCCAGGTCGCAGACCACTCCACCCACCGCCACGGGCAGAACCAACGTCAGAGGCCCTGGCCAAAATGCACGCGCCAACCGCCGAGCCCGATCATCGAACACCGCAATCTGCTCAGCCGCGGCCAAGTCGCCGACATGAGCAATAAGCGGATTGAAACTGGGACGGCCCTTGGCTTGATAGATCGCCGCCACGGCCAGCGGGTTTGCAGCATCGGCCCCGAGCCCATAGACCGTCTCGGTCGGCAAGATCACCAACTTCCCAGCGCGCAATGCCTCAGCCGCAGCAGCTACTTCCGCGTGGCGGTCAGCTTGATGCTCACCTTCACGCTCGCCGGTATTTGATCTGTCGCCTGCCACTCGCCCTGCCCCACGCCAAAGGCGGTTCGGTCCAGTGTGGTTACACCGCTCATGGTCGCCTTGTCGCCGTCGATCTTCAGCCGGAACGGCAGGTTCACGGCCTGGGTCACGCCGCGCAGTGTCAGTTTCCCGCGAGCGATAAATCGGTCGTCGCCGACCTTCTCAAAGCGGGTAGCCACAAAGGTGGCCATGGGATGGGTCGCGGTGTCCAACCAATCTGGCCCTGGCAAAGACTGATCGCGCTGGGCGTCGCCTGTCACCGCCGAGGCTAAATCTATCGACACGCTGACCCGCGATTGGTCCAATGCCTGCGAACCAAACAGGATGTCGGCTGTGAACCGGTCAAACCGACCGGATATGTCTTGGCCACCCCAGGTCGTGGAGAATCCAAGGCTGGACCCGCGGGACACAGCCCATTTCGAGGGACCGACCACCGGCTCTGCCGCAGGCGCGGTCGAGGGGCCGGTTGTGGCTGCCGGTTCGGCGACGGCAATGGCCACATCGGTGACGGGCGGCAGAGGAAGGGGCGCAGACGCGGGCAATGTCGGCTGAAACAACCCTGCAAGCGCGATAACTCCAACACCGCTAAGGCCAATAACTAGCAGTCGCAGGTCCAGCCACTTCCCAGGCCTTGCCCCCGGCGCCATGCGCGCCAGCAACGGCATTTCTCGGTCAAAAAGCTGATGTTTCAGCGCGCCCGCCACGTGTAGGCCAACCAAAAGGTAGGCCCCCCAGGCCAGCAATCCGTGACCATTCTTCCCAATGCTTTGCCACATCGCCTTGGCCGCCGGGGCCAAGTCGGCGACCGGAAGATGCGGCCAAGGCACAACGCCAAACAACAGAGTTGGAATTTGGATCTTACTGGCGGAAACCATCAACCATCCGGTCAGCGGCATGCCGATCATGATGCCGTAGAGCGCCACATGTACGAATTTCGAGAGCCACAACTCCCACCTCGTCAAGCCTTCCGGCTCGGGCGGTGGTGGATTGACCAATCTCCATCCCAGCCGCGCCAAACTGAGGAGCAGGATCGAGATCCCCACCGACTTGTGCATCTGCACCAGAGCAAAGCCCAGCGGGGTTTTCAGATCCTCCATCCGCCAAGCCAGCACGATCTGGAATATGATAGCCGCAGCGATCAGCCAGTGCAGGACAATAGCGACGGTCGAATAGCGGGTTGGATTGCGGGTCATGTCATCACAAACTCAACTTCAAAGACCAAGTCTAGATCGTAGCTGGCGAAATGGCTCATACTTCTGACGCCATGGTCCGAGCGTTCTGATCCGCCATCAGCGCCAATAAGGCAAAACTCGCGAGCCAGTGTTCACCCATATAGTCGCCCGACACGTATGGAAGGCTGGTGGCCAAGTGGTGCTCTGCGGTCTCCAGGGCAATCGCACTGGCCGGGTCACCCACGTCCAGTCCCCCGGCAATCGAGCGCCAGCACCAGGCTCGACTCAAATTCAATCCATCCAGGTGCGCGATCTTGCCGTCGCTACGATCACTGACCTCTGCTGGCGTGAACAGGGAAGACGGGCGCAAAGCCGCGGCGTCCGGTAGGAAGGCTGCAAACCAAGCTCGAAACTCGCGCGGCGACAGGAACCGGCGCATGCACTCGGCCTC
>JANLPX010000459.1:0-2748 GCA_031367485.1 Alphaproteobacteria bacterium
GCCAATTGGCGAGCCAAGCGCGCGGCGATATCCTCGGGGCTGTTGTTCAAGTCAGACACGAACGAAACAAGAACATACCGAAGCCGATATGTCAAGCAAACGACCTCAGATTCCCACCCCTAATGGTCGATCCGCCCCAACGTGTGACCACGAAAACACACGAAAACCAGGAGAGTCGCTAGGTTGTGGAGCACATCCACCGCTCATTCCGGTGCAAACCGGAATCCAGATCATAAGGTAGAAGTGGTCGCCCAGCCCGAATCCCAGGGGTCTATCTGAGGGCAAGCCACGCTCCGATCTGGACCCCGGCGGGGTGAGCGGATTGAGGGCAATCTGCGAGGTTTTGATATGGGACCTCGCGCCCCAATTGACCACAAAGACACCAAGGTCACGAAGGGTGAGAACGCTGACCTTGGCCATCGTGCGGGGGTCAGCCACTACGAGGGGTTGAGGTCTGGTCAGACTTGCGGAATAGTCGATCTAGGGACGCCGCGATCTATGCGGCTACGGGGGCCACGCATGCGGATTTGGGCCGGACTAATTGTTGCGCTGGCTACGGCATTTGCCGCGCATGCCACCCCGCCGCTGGAAGCCTATGGGCGTCTCCCAGCGATTGACTACATTTCTCTATCGCCATCCGGAGAGCGCTTTGCGTTGGTGGTGCGAAATGGGGAGAAGCGACAGCTCTCTGTCTACCGCACTGACGGAAAAGTCGAGTTTGCGACTGGCCTGGAACCGGGCAAGGTACGTGATGTTCAATGGGGCGGCGACCGCCACCTCTTCGTGCTTGGAAGCTCGACCATTGACGCACCGCTGGACGGATGGTCGCGGCAGGAGTGGATGGGTGGTGCCCATTTGGACCTCAAGACGGGGAAAGCCTTCCCGTTGTTTGGAAACTCCAACACCTTTATTCACGCATTCTTTGGTTGGTACGGGGTGCGGGAGATAGGTGGACGCAGCTACGCCTATCTCGGCGGTATCACGCAAGAAGAGACCCGAACCGACGTGTACTACGCAAGTAGTCGGACCATTTTCCCGAAACTTGTTCGCATCGACTTGGAGACGGCCAAGGCCGACTATGTTGTGCGCGACGTGGGCGAGTCGACGGAATGGTTGGTCGGCCCGTCTGGCGAAATCTTGGTCCGGGGTGTTACCGACGCCAAGGGCAATGTCTTTCGGTTGTTTCCCGGTGCCGGCGGCGCACCCATTGTGGTCGGCAATTCCATCAAGGGTCAATCTAGACTCGAGCTCGTCGGGCCTGGCCGGACACGCGACAAGCTGCTGATTTGGGAGCGCTCTGACGACGATGTCCTGCTGAAGGAAGTGTCTCTCGCCACAGGTGGAGACGGTGAGGTTCTGATCCGCGGCGACAACACCGCCCATGGGCTCTTTGATCGCGATACCCATGCCCTGATTGGCATTTCGTCGGACAGCGGCGCTGATATCAAGTTCTTCGATCCGGCCCTACAGGCAAAGTATGACGCTTCAAATGGTGCTTTTCCGACCGTGAGGAGCGTCATGGTTTCCTATGGTCGGGGGCTCGACACGATGATCTTCCAAACCGACGGCGAGGGCGATTCAGGGACTTACTGGCTTGTGGATGTGGCTAAGCGGTCGGCCGTGCCGATTGGACGTATCTATCCGGATATCAAGAAAGACGATGTCGGCTCAGTGGAGAAGATCGCCTACAAGGCCGCAGATGGTTTGGAGATGGATGGCATCTTGACCTTGCCGCCCGGTCGTGAGGCCAAGAACTTGCCACTGGTTGTGTTTCCTCATGGTGGGCCCCTGGTTCAGGGCGATGAAGAAGTGTTCGACTGGTGGGCCCAGGCCTTTGCCTCACGGGGTTATGCGGTCTTCCAACCCAATTATCGCGGCACTCTGGGACGAGGCGAAGACTTCCGAAAAGCGGCGTTCGGAGAATTTGGTCGTAAGATGCAGACCGACGTTACAGATGGGGTCAAAGCCTTGGCGGAGAAGGGCATTATTGACCCTAAACGCGCCTGCATCATGGGTGCCAGTTACGGTGGATACGCCGCTCTTGCTGGCGTAACGGTGGAGCAAGGACGCTATCGATGTTCGGTCGCTGTGGCGGGACTGTCTGATCTCCCGCGCTTCCAGTATTGGTTGCGCGACCGCCACGGATCCAATCAGCAAGCGGTGACCTTCTGGAAGGCTCTCACGGGTGCCGCTGGAAGCCAGGACTTGAAAGCCGTGTCACCCGCAACGCTCGCCGCCCGCGCAGACGCGCCCATCCTGCTGATTCACGGCGAGGACGACTCGGTGGTGCCCATTGAGCAGAGCCGCATGATGGAGAGCGCGCTTAATGCCGCCGGTAAGCCGGTGGAGTTTATCACCATGAAGGGTGAAGACCATTGGCTCTCTGGGGAGCCAACGCGGCAGGCGATGCTGGCAGGAGCGGTGGCTTTTGTTGAGAAGCACAATCCGGCGCGGTAGTCGCAGTCTTCGGCCGTAGCGGTGCCCGTGTCAAATCGCCAAAGCGCTCGCTTCACGGATCACAGACAAGGCCGTTGCGCGCATGTGAGCTTCGCGGTTGGCTTCCAAGCCCCAGGCCCTCATGAAGCGTTGAGCGGCTGCTGCGACATAGATCTGCCACAGGGCCAAGCGACCCCGATCAAAGTGACGCAAGCCATTGTATGCGCGCAGAAAGCTCTCGGCACCATCGGCACCGGCGACGTACCTCAACTCCAGCGCCGTGCAGGCCACGTCAGACAGAGGGTCGCCACA
>JANLPX010000476.1:0-2680 GCA_031367485.1 Alphaproteobacteria bacterium
TACTGGTTTCGAGGTTCCCTATCGGGCTCTGGCCTCAAGGCCTCCGGCGGCGGGTACATCATGCGGCCTGCAACGGGTTGTCACGCAACAGTCCGCCGACGCGAACACCCCTCAGCGCTGTCGTCGGCAATTTGAGCTCAGAAATCCCGGACTTGTTCATTTAACCGACCTCGCCGCTTGGCCTCGCCCCTCCTGCCAATGCCATCAAGGTAGCTGAGAGCTTGACGGTGATTCACAGAATTCGTCACCCTATCGTCACAGACCTGCAAATTCAGTTCGGCTCAGCCCTTTATCTTGCTCCGGGACAGTGCATGTGACACCTGCTCGGCGACACTTAGATGAGTACCTTGCGAGAGAGACCCATGTCCGACGCTCAACCTGCCTCCGTTTATGACTTGGCCCATGCCGAGGAAGCCGAGAACCTCGCGACCTTTGCGATCTTGGTCGAGAATGAACCGGGTGTACTCCATCGTCTCGTCGGCCTTTTTGCGGCGCGCGGCTACAATATTGAGAGCCTGACCGTCGCTGAGACAGATCGCAACGCCAATACCAGTCGCGTGACCATTGTGACCCGTGGCGCGCCTCACGTCTTGGCGCAGATCGAGGCACAACTTGAGAAAATGGTCGCGACGCGACACGTTCAAGATATCACGCGCGACCCCAACGGCTTGGAGCGGGAATTAGCCCTCGTTAAGGTCAGGGGCGTGGCAGGGGACCGGGTCGAGGCTTTGCGGATTGCCGACATCTTCCGGGCCAAGGTCTTGGACACCACCATCGACAGTTTCATTTTTGAGCTGACCGGTGCATCGGCCAAGATCGACAAGTTTGTCGACCTGATGCGGCCCCTAGGCTTAGTGGAGCTTTCGCGCACCGGCGTGCTGTCGATCACGCGCGGTGCGCTGGCTATGTAGCTTAACGCGCTACAGCAGTTTGAACCGGTAGAGCAACGCGCCCAGAGTTGCGCCGACAGCCGGTGCCACGAAGAAGAGCCAAAGCTGATCCAAGGCGTGGCCACCGACCAAGACAGCCGGGCCAAAGCTGCGGGCTGGATTGACGGAAACGCCAGTCACTTGGATCCCCACAATGTGAATGACCGCCAGGGTTATGCCGATGGCTAGCCCTGCAAACCCCGCTGGCGCGCCAGGCGCTGTCGAGCCCAGGATAACGATGACAAACAGGGCGGTCATCACCACCTCAAAGACAGCAGCGGCGGCAAACGGGAACTCACCCAAATAGCCAGGACCCCAGCCGTTTTGACCCAGTCCCTTGGCCGTTCCAGCGATCAGGGCAAGGATGACGGCCCCGGCCAACGCACCCGAGAATTGCGCCGCCCAATAGATCACCATCTCACGGGCGCTCATGCGTTTGGCAATGAAAGCGGCGAGACTGACGGCTGGATTGACGTGACAGCCTGAGATCGGCCCGATGCCATAGGCCATGGCGACGATGGCGAATCCAAACGCCAGGGCAATACCAAGCTGGCCAACATGATCGCCGCCCAGCACGGCGGCCCCGCAGCCGAAGAGCACAAGCGTTAGGGTACCGATGAACTCGGCAATGAATTTAGACATGTTAAGCCTCCCAGCATTGACGGAGGCTAGTCCGCGACGATCCAATTGTTGAGTCACGCTCTCGTTATGAGGTCACCACCGATCCCATCGGTTCAAGCCACCGCTGAGCTAGCTGGAATCCGAGCGGCCATGACGCGGCGACGCACGATCGAACGGGTCGTCATGTACTGAATGGCAAACAGCATGATCTTCGATGCCATGGGGAAGATCGCCATAAACTGCACCCAATGCGACGTAAACCAAATGGCGAAAACGGCATTGGCGATTGCCGTGACGAACATCAAGGCCGCCCAGACATAGCCGAAGCTCGTCATGATATCTTCGCCATGACCTGACGCAGCGGGTGGCATATAGCGCAGCATCCATCCGCGCTTGAGCATCACCCCGCCGATGAGCAAATAGATGATCGTCGGCTTGACCATCAGGAAGCGCAGATCGTGGGTCACCAAGCTGGCCGTACCAAACACCAGGACCAACCCCAAACCCATCCACTGTAACGGGGCAACTGGGCGTCGCATCGCCTTCAATATGACCACTTGGCCAACCCCGATCACGATGCCCGAGCTAGCGGCAATGACCAGATCGACCCTCAAAGCGACCAAGATGAGGAAGACAATAGTCGACAGGAAGTCCAGAAGCAGTGGGCGTAGGGCGTAAAGGAACGAGGTCATGGCGGATCGCTTTCAGGGCGTGAAGTTGTGGTCACAAGCTATCCTAACTGCCGGCGCAGGGCCTAATTCACCGACGAAGGATTGGTGGCGGTCGGCGAACAGGCGGGGGTCAGTCGCGCTTCGTGGACGGTCGATCCCATGAAATTCGCATCAGTTCTTCAATTCTTAGCCCAGATGCCCTATATGTAGGGCGTTCGGCTTGCCGAACTATGAGGATAAACGCGCACGTCATAAGCGGACTGGACCCGGGTGCGATTCCCGGCGGCTCCACCAACCCTTCACCGGGTATCGCCGGTAAGCATGGGGCCGATCAGCATCGACAGACGTCTAAAGGTGTTGCTTTCTTCCGGCTTGGCCCACCGTTTCGGGCCATTTTGTAAATGCGAACGATAACTTCGCTGGAGAAGTCCGTTTGGCCGCGTAAGCGACCCGATAGAT
>JANLPX010000487.1:0-5628 GCA_031367485.1 Alphaproteobacteria bacterium
GGTGGTTGGTGCGGGCTATTCGATCTCGCCAGCCACCGGCGATGTGGCCACCTACGTAAAGCTATTGCGGGTGGCGATGCTGGCCCCCGTGGTCTTCGCCATCTCCGTAGTTGCGATGCGTTCGGCGACGGGCGGTGGCGGTGGCAAGATCCCCACTCCACCAATCTTCCTGCTGGCCTTCGCTGCCCTGGTGACGATCAACAGCCTAGGCTGGCTGCCCAAGTCCGTCGTCACCGGCCTAACTGGCCTCTCCAGCTGGTGCCTTGTAACCGCGATTGCGGCACTCGGTATGAAGACTTCCTTCAAGGACGTCGCCGCAGTCGGCTGGCGGCCCATCGCCCTGATGGTCGGCGAGACCTTGTGGATCGGGCTATTTGTGCTGAGCGCGGTGTTGCTGACCCGAGTCAGCTAAGCCTTAGCCTTCCATGCCAAGAACTCCGGGGTTTCTAGTAACCGCCGACCATAGGCGTCCGCCTCTGGTGAACCCGTCTCGATCTGATAGGTCTCAAAGCGGGCCGCGACTGGTGTGTAAAAAGCGTCGGCAATGGACCAATCCCCTAGCAGGAACGGACCGCCATAACGGGCCAGCAGCTCTGACCAAATCTCGCCGATGCGCCGCACATTGGCCGCGGTAGCCTCAGAAATCTCCCGCGCACGAGGTGCCATTTCCAGCATCATCGGGCACTCGGCGCGCAGAGACTGAAACCCTGAATGCATTTCCGCCGCCGCAGCCCTTCCCAATGCCCTCTTCACCATTTCGTCAGGCCACAGCTTGGCCGCCGGAAACGCCTCGTACAGATATTCGCAGATCGCCAAGGAATCGACGATCACCATGCCGTCGACCCTTAAAGCTGGCACCAACCCCGAAGGTGAGTGCGGCAGGATCGCCTCCCGCGTCCTGTCATTGTCCTGACGCAGCGGGACCAGGGTTTCAGTGAATTCCGCCCCTGTCCGCTTCATCGCCAGCCAAGGCCGCATCGACCAAGTCGACCACTTTGGCGTGCCTATCACCAGTTCCATCGCTCAAACTCCACCCTCAATGCACGCGCCCTATTGGCTGGACGACTTTTCCGACGTTTATTACAAACAACGATAAGACATTTTCAGAGGAAACATTTTTCATGACCGAGGCTTCAGCCCCGGCCCCTATTGGTGCCAGTATTTCCGATGGAACCCTGACTGGGGTGCCGCTCGTTTCAGCTGCCTTTCGCCGATATGCCCTTGTGATCTTGCTCATGGTCTACACGGTCAATTTTCTCGACCGTCAGATCGTGTCTATCCTGGCCGAGCCGATCAAAAACGACCTGAATCTGAAGGATTGGCACATTGGATTGATGTCAGGTTTTGCCTTTGCACTGTTCTACTGTTTTCTGGGCCTGCCCATCGCGCGACTGGCTGAAAGCTTCAATCGGGTCTGGATCATAGGCGGTTCTCTAGCAGTCTGGAGTGGGTTCACTATTGCATGCGGATCGGCCGGAAATTTCATCCAGCTGGTCTTGGCCCGTATCGGGGTAGGCATCGGCGAAGCCGGGTGCACCCCAACCGCACACTCCTTGATCGCCGATTATGTGCCCAAGGACCAGCGAGCCTCGGCCTTGGCTTTCTTCTCTATCGGCACACCTTTGGGCGGGCTGTTGGGCCTAGCGATGGGTGGAGTAATCGCGGACGCCTATGGCTGGCGAACCGCTTTCCTGGTGGCTGGACTGCCTGGATTGATCTTGACGGTCGTTGTCCTGTTGACCCTCCGGGAACCCCGAAAGCAGATCGCAAAGGATGCCTTGGCGCACGTACCCGGCAAGGGGCATTTCGTCACCACGCTCAAGTATCTAGCCACCAAAAAGACCTTTTGGCTGATCGCCTTCGCGGCCGCCATTAAGGCCTTCATCGGTTATGGGCACGGACCCTTCACGGCCTCCTTCTTTTTTCGGAATCACTCAGAAGAAATTGCCACGATGGCCGCGATGGTCGGATTGAAATCGGCGGGTTTCCTCGGACTTGCATTGGGATTGATGGGCGGCACTGCCGGTATCATCTCCAGTTGGGCTGGGGGTTGGATTGCAGACCAAGCCGCCAAGCGCGATTTGAGAGCTTACATGAGCGTCCCGGCTGTGGCCGCCCTGATATCTCCCGTGATTTTTACCGTGGCCATGCTCCAGAACAGCGCAGTCTGGGCGATGGTGCTACTTGTATTGCCGGGTCTGTTGGGGTCGCTGTGGTATGGGCCGGTCTATTCGTCAGCCCAAGGTTTGGTGCCGCCACACATGCGCGCAACGGCGGCTTCGATCCTCATTTTCATTATCAATATCGTGGGGCTTGGTTTGGGTCCCCTCGCAGTGGGTGCGCTGTCCGACATTCTAGCAGGTCCCATGGGCATGGGCTCCGCAGAGGGTGTGCGTTGGGCGCTTATTCTCTCATCCTTCATGGGGGTGGTCGCGTTCGGACTGTTCTGGGCTGCCCGCAAGACTATCCGCGAGGAGATGGTAAGTTAAGCGCTTGAGGATCGCCTATCTCGCCTGCGCTGATTGTCTACCCGGTGCCACAAATCGTCGGCCGGATGCCTATGAGCATGATCGCGAGATCAAAGTTCTGCGACCAGAGATCGAGATCCTCGGGGGATCTTTGATCGAGGTCGATTGGCGAACCTGCGACCCCGCGGCGTTCGACTTAGTCTTCGTGCGTACCACCTGGGATTATGTAAACCATGAAACCGAATTCCTAGATTTCTTGGCACTCGCGCAATCGCTAACCCGGGTGGCCAATAGCCCCGAGCTGATCGCCTGGAACCTCTCAAAACGCTACCTGTCCGAACTTGCAGCTAAGGGATTACCGATAATACCAAGCTTATTTGTCGAGACCGAAACCCCCCTCGCCAAGATTTTCGACATCCTGGGTACCGACGAAATCATACTTAAACCGGTGGTCGGTGCCGGTGGATTTGGGCAGTCGAGGATCACCAAACAAACAGAAGCGGGCCAGATCATGTCGCCCGGACAATTCGCACAGCCGCTGATCGCGGAAATCACGACATGGGGCGAGGTGTCGATGATCTTTATCGACGGCCAGTTCTGTCACGCCGTGCGCAAGACCGCCGCACCTCACGAGTACCGGATCCAAGTGATCCACGGCGGCTCAGAGATCGCCTACACACCCTCCCGAGCCGAAATCGCCACAGCGCAAGCCTTCATCGCGGCCCTACCCTACCCAGCACTCGCGGCCCGGGTCGATATGGTACCCCACGCCGGCGGCCTGCTGCTGATGGAGTTGGAGGTCATAGAGCCCCATCTATTCCCGCAGTTCGGGCCCCAGTTGGGGGAGCTTGTCGCGCGCGCCTGTCAGCGATTGATTCACGCCGCCTAAACAGCTCCTTAATGCCATGCCGTCACCATGTCGCTGTTCAGCGCCTTTGCGCCCTGCTGGAGATCGCCATGTCCCGAATGTCTGGGTTCAAGCGCCATAGCCAAGATCATTTCGAGCCACAGGACGATAGCGATCCGATGGCGCAGCGTCGTCTGCGCGGCCACTTGGAACAGATCGACTACACGGCCTTTGCCGCCAATCGCGAGGTGATAGGGGCCACACTCGGCGGCTGCGCCAATGCCGCGAACTTCCAAAAGCTGGCCGTCGCCGCCGCCCAAGCCCGCGCCCTCTGGATTAGGGCTGCGCTGTCCGCCAGCGACAGCGGCGCACCTCTGGAGGCTCGCCAGTCCAATCAACTCAGCGACCTGCGGGCCAACTACGAGGAATTAAGTGAGGCCTATGAGGCCATGCGGCGCATGGTTGAGCGCGGCTATCTCAACTATTCCACCCCCGCTGGCCACTAATCGCCACGAAGTCTGGGTGACTCTGCGCCACAACCGAGTCACAATCTCTCAAATACAAAGCACGACAGGCCCGAGACGGCGCAGGAAACGTGCATACTTTGGGAGAAGACCATGGCCTATGCCCCCGACACCCGCGCGTTTTATGACGCCGACAGCCACATCATGGAGCTTCCGGACTTCCTGAAGAAGTACGCCGACCCGGCCCTGCGCGATGAAATCCCGGAGGTCAGCTATTCGGCTTCCATTGTCACCGACGAAGAGGTTGCGGTGATCATGAAAAATGGTGGGCGTCACAGCGATGAGCACATCGCCGCGCAGATCGCCATGGGCGATGCCTTGATCGAGAAATCCAAGGAAATCCAAGGCCTCGGTGCCTTCAACAGCTCTGATCGCACCAAGGCCATGGACCTGCTCGGCTTCAAAAAGCAGCTGATCTTCGCCACCCATAGCCTGCGTATGCCCTTCTCTCCCAGCAGCAAGCTGGAGAATCGCCTGCGCTACGGTGCCGCCCGTGCCCACAATCGCCACATGGCCGATTTCTGCGCCCATGACGACCGCCTGATGGGTGTCGGCGTTGTGCCACTGGACGATCCAGACTTGGCCCTGGCCGAGCTAAACTTCATCATCGACAACAGGCTGGAGGCCGCTTGGGTGCCCCACCGCCCTTGTGGCGAACGCTCTCCTGGCCACGTAGACCTAGATCCCGTCTGGGCCCGCATGGCCGAGGCGGGCATCCCCTTCGTTCTGCACGTCGGTGGCGCACCGCTGCAACTCTCCAAGGCTTGGATGAACAATGGTCGTCCGCCCACAAAAGACTGGCTCGGCGGCGGCGAAAACCTGCGCACCAAGGATGTCGCCCTGCTGCATGAGGGGCCGGAGGCGTTCCTGACCATGCTGGTACTCGACGGCGTCCTCCATCGTCACCCTAAACTGCGCGGCGCTGCTGTAGAATTGGGAGCCGGTTGGGTGCCCGAACTCCTGCGCCGCCTCGATTGGGTCGTGAAACACTGGAGCCGCAATGATGCCAATCTCCAGGGACTGAACCGCACACCTTCGGAACAGATCACCGACCAGCTGGGCTTCACCCCCTTCGTCTTTGAAGAGGTGGGCCTGTTCATCGACCAGTCAAACCCCGATCTCTACCTGTTCTCCAGCGACTATCCCCACATCGAGGGCGGTCGCAATCCGATTGGCCGGTTCGAGGGGACCCTAGGCGAGCGCTCCGACGCGACCCGCGAGAAGTTCTATGCCGAGAACTTCCTGCGCATCTTCCCCAATGCGCGGGTGCATGGGCCATCCAAGGTGGCCGTGAACGCGTAAACACTTGTCACAATAGGTCGCTCTAACCGGTGCGGCCTAAACAGAGGGATTCGACCATGAGCCATCAGGGTTTGGCCGCACTTGCGCTTGCGGCAGTGGTTGGGTTCTACGGTCCAACAACCGCTCAGACATCGCCGCGCGAAATCGGACCTGCCACCAAGGTCGGGCCGCACCCGGTGACCGGCGGTTTCGAGCTTCCCAACGGTTGGCGTATCACTCCGGCTGGTCAAAGCGTAGGCGTGACCGGAGACTTGGTGCTGAAGATCGTGAACGCGCCCGATGGCAAGGCCCTGATCGCCAACCACTCCGGTTATTTGCCCCACGGCCTCACCGTCATCGACCCCACAACCCGCGCAGTGGTGCAACAAATCGGCCTGCGCTCCAGTTGGCTGGGCATGGCCTGGGCGCCAGACGGTAAGACCCTGTATGTCTCAGGCGGCAACGCGGCTGGCGGCGTCGCCGCCCGTGCGCCGATCTATGCCTTTGG
>JANLPX010000489.1:0-1824 GCA_031367485.1 Alphaproteobacteria bacterium
GACTGGTTCGTCTATGCGGCCTTCGGGCTCTATTTCTCCAAGGTGTTCTTCCCAGCGGGCGACCGCACGGCGCAGCTCCTGAGTACAGCCGCCGTATTCAGTGTCGGCTTCTTCGCTCGCCCGGTCGGAGCCTGGATCATGGGCCTCTATGGCGACCGGGTGGGGCGCAAGGCCGCCATGGTCGCTTCGGTCAGCCTTATGTGCGTGGGCTCGCTGATCATCGCGCTCTGCCCCGGCTACGCCGCCATCGGCGTCGCCGCGCCGGTCATCCTGGTGATCGCCCGCATCCTACAAGGCATCAGCATGGGCGGCGAGTACGGCACCAGCGCCACCTACCTGGCCGAGATGTCCAGCGTCAAACATCGCGGCTTCTGGTCGGGCATCTTCTACTCGACCCTGATCGCCGGTCAGCTCGTGGCCCTCATGCTGCTGCTGGCGCTAAGCGCGATCCTCTCCCCCGAAGCCATGCAGGCTTGGGGCTGGCGAGTGCCCTTCTTCTTCGGTGGAGCCCTCGCCATCGCCGTCTTCTGGCTGCGGCGCGGCATGGACGAAACCCCGTCCTTCCAGACCAAGACTGGCGCGCGGGCCACCACCTGGGGCCTGATCGGCAGCCATCCGAAGGAAAGCCTGATCGTCATCGGCCTCACCGCTGGGGGAACCCTCGCCTACTATACCTACACCACCTATGTGCAGAAGTTCCTGGTCAATACCTCCGGCTTCACCAAGGACCAAGCCAGTCTGATCACCGCCGGTGGATTGCTGGTCTTTATGCTGATCCAGCCCTTGGTCGGTAGCCTTTCAGACCGCATCGGCCGCCGCGCCATCCTGATGACCTTCGGCGTGCTGGGCACATTGCTGACTTGGCCGATCCTCTCCACCCTGGCCGGCACCCACGACATCGCCAAGGCCTTTGCCCTAACCACCGCGGGCATGCTGATCGTCAGCGCCTATTCGTCGGTCAATGCGGTGGTCAAGGCCGAGCTCTTCCCCACCGAGGTCCGCGCCCTAGGCGTCGCCCTGCCCTATTCCATCGCCAATGCCTTGTTCGGCGGCACGGCAGAATATGTCGCCCTGTGGTTCAAGCAGAACGGCCACGAGAGCGGCTTCTACACCTACGTCACCGTTGTGATCGCGGGCTCGCTGGCCGTCTACGCCCTGATGCGCGACACCCGCAAGCATAGCCGGATTGTGGAGGTTTGAGGGGACAAAGGCGGGCGGGCCTATAGCTCCACCGGCTGCCCGTGCGGGGTTCGTCGAAAGGCATCTTCCCAGGCGTGTTTGCGCGCGTGCAGATCAGAAACTGCCGCCAGTCCACGCGCCGTCACCAACCCCTCTAACGCCCTCTGCCAGTGTTCGTAGTAATGGGAACCATCGTCATCGGCATTCTTGAGTTCCGCCGATAGCGCTGCGGCCCACTCGGTCCAGGTGAAGACCCCCTGACGATGCAGCTGTACCGCCATGGCAAAGGCCTGAGCCTGCCAGGGCTCCCCGGCCGTGATGGCAAGGCAGGCACCAGTCAGCCGGTCTCGCACGCTGAAGACCCCATGAAAGTGCGCATTGCACAGGTCCTGCACGACACCGAAGAAGTCTGGACGGAAGTGTTCCGCTCCATGGGCCGGCAATATGTCCCGCCGAAGCTGATCATCTTTTCCGGCGCCACGCGCACGGGCTGCGGCATCGGCCAGACCCAGATGGGACCGTTCTATTGTCCAGTTGACCAAAGGGTCTATATCGATCTCGCGTTTTATGACGAGTTGAAGCGCAAATTTAATGCGCCCGGCGATTTTGCGCAGGCCTACGTGGTGGCACATGAAGTGGGCCATC
>JANLPX010000536.1:0-1511 GCA_031367485.1 Alphaproteobacteria bacterium
ACCGCCACATAGGCACCAGCCTCTAGGTTTGTGATGTCGCCCGTTAGCCGCATGACGAGCGTGACCACCGGATTGAAGTGGGCACCAGATATCGGGCCGAATAACGTGATTAGCACTACCAAACCCGCACCCGTGGCCAAGGTGTTGGCGAGCAATGCCACTGCTAAATTCCCGGCCGCCAACCGGTCACCCATGATGCCTGAACCGACCACGATGGCGAGTAGCAGCGCAGTTCCAAGACCCTCGGCGACCAGTCGGCGCGCAAGGCTCATGCGGGCGAAGTCTCGGCCAGAGTCTTGCCGATATCATCCAGCCGCTTCTGCAGGGAAAGCTGATCAAGGCTACCCAAAGGCAGGTTGACGAAGATGTTTATGCGATTGGTGAGCATTCGATAGGCATCAGCAAAAGCGAGGGCGATCTCGGCGGGGTTGCCGGTCGCTGCTGCGGGATCGGGCAGCCCCCAATGAGCGCTCATGGGTTGTCCGGGCCAAAAGGGGCAAACCTCAGCAGCGGCGTTGTCGCAAACTGTGAATACGAAATCGAGGTTCGGCGCACCGGGACCGGAGAATTCCTCCCAGCTTTTCGATCTGAGTTCTGCCGTCGGATAGTTGAATTTTTCAAGGAGGTTAAGCGCGCCGGGATTGATCATTCCGGTCGGCATGGAGCCTGCGGACACGGCATGGAACCGCCCCTGCCCGAGCCTGTTCATGATCGACTCGGCCAGGATGGAACGGGCAGAGTTTCCGGTGCAAAGGAACAGGACCTCATAGGGCTTGGCTCGACCGGCCATGGGTTGGGTCATGGTCATGCCTCCTAACAGCAGCCGACCGTCGCACCGCACGCTGCGGCTGGAGCACTCGACTTTGCCGCCGATGGCTCGTCCTCGCCGTAGGCCGTGGCTTCGCCGAAGGTGTAAAAAGTTTCCCAGCGTAGACCTGTTGGATCATTCACCCAGGATTTGTCGCCGCGCGCATAGCAGCAGGTGGTGGCTTCCTGATCGCGGGTCACTTCGCCCGCCCGCTTTAGTCGACTGGACAGCTCATCGAGCTCCGCCCGGCTTTCCACCTGGATACCCAGATGGTCCAGGCCCGGCATGGCGGCGCGGGCCGATATGGCGAAATTGACCTTTGGATCGTCCAACATCCACTTCGCATAGTCGCCTTTGACGACGGCGGGTTGGGTATCAAATAGCGTCGAATAGAAGCCGATGGATTGGCTCAGGTTCTCAACAGCGACGTGAACGTGCAGGCGTTTCATGACAGGGCTCCTTGGGCCGGGGTGCAACAGGCGATGGCAGATTGGGTGATGGAGGCACAGATTTCGGGGCGGCCCTGGCAACAGTCTTCCATCAGGTAGACGAGTAGGTCGCCCATGCCGTCATAGTCGGCGGTGTAGATGATGGAGCGCCCATCGCGGCGCGATTTGACCAGGCCGGCATTGGCCAGGACGGTCATTTGGGCCGACAGTGTATTGGCTGGCACCTGCGTCGCACGGGCGATGTCACCCGCTGC
>JANLPX010000004.1:0-3886 GCA_031367485.1 Alphaproteobacteria bacterium
ACCAGTCTTCAGGAGAGCGGTGTTCAATTCCACCCGCCTATGAGCCATCAATTCGAGGCGGTAGCAGAACCAACGACCATTGAGGTTGCACAGCTTGCACCCAAAGTTCGCAAACGGCGCGCGGCGGCAAAGACAACACCACCAAAGGTGGCCAGAAAACGTACGGCTAAGCCTAAGGCGGAGACTGAGGCGTGAGCATTGTCGACGGTGCGACGATTACGGCTTCCCCTACGCAGTGGGGGAAGTGTCACAAGACGCCGCAGGCGGCGCGTGACGATGGGGGTGAGAGTCTGAAAGGCCGCGTGTTGCAGTTACGCACCCCCATCGCCCCCCCAGCGAAGACGCTGTCGGGCCACTTCCCCCATGGATGGGGGAAGGCGTGGCGCTCAATGTCTGCTGGAGGAACACTGGCGTGACCGACGCCCCTGACGAGGAAATCGAGGCGTCGCGCGCGCCTTTGCTTGATCATCTGATTGAGTTGAGACAGCGATTAATTGTCTGTGTCGGAACCTTGGCCGTGGGGTTTGTGGTTTGCTTTGGCTTTGCGACGCAGATCTACTACTTGCTGCTGCACCCCTACGAGATTGCGGCGCAGCTTTTGGCAGCCCAGCGGGCAGCTGAGGCGACCCAGGCCCATGTCGGTTTCATCGACGGGATATTGCAATTCCTGCACATCAAACCCACCCCGCCGGGTCAGGTTAAGTCGGGGGGTGCCTTCGATCTGCTCTTGGCCCTAATTGGGTTGAAGGAGGTCCCCAGTGTAGCGGGGCAGAACCTCAAACTGATCTTCACGGCACCGCTGGAGTTCTTTTTCACCAAGCTCAAGCTTTCGGGCTTTGGCGCGGTGGTCGTAACGTTCCCTGTTCTGGCCTGGCAGGTCTATGGCTTTGTAGCTCCCGGACTTTACAAGCGCGAGCGGCGGGCCTTTGTGCCGTTCCTGTTGGCGTCTCCCGCCTTGTTCATCGCGGGCGCGGCGTTGGTCTATTACATGATCTTGCCGTTTGTTCTTTGGTTCTCGCTGTCGCAACAGATTGTCGGCGTGGGCGCGATCTCGGTGGAATTGTTGCCGAAGGTCTCGGACTATCTCAGTCTTGTGACCACGCTGTTGTTGGCGTTCGGGCTGTGTTTTCAGTTGCCCGTCGTTTTGACGCTGCTTGGCTTGGCTGGAATCGTCAATGCTAAGATGCTGGCTGAGGGGCGGCGCTATGCCATCGTTGGGATTTTCATCGTGGCCGCTGTGGTCACGCCGCCTGATCCGATCAGCCAGACCCTGCTGGCGGCACCGATTATCCTGCTCTACGAAATCTCTATTTGGTGTGTGAAGTTAATTGAGCTTCGTCGCAAGCGTGAGGACGCAGGCACTGACATCGTCGCTGTTTAGGTCGCGGGCTCGTTCGATGCGACAAGGGCTCGGACGCCAGATTTAGTTTCATCCAACGCCGCGCCGATGTCAGCGACACTCGTGCCCTGATGGAACACATAGTACAATAGCGGGTGGGTCTTGATGGCGGTGATTGCAAAAGCCACGCTGACCGCCTTGGCTTCCTTTGAGGTCTCCATTTTAAGCAGGCCTGCCACGTAGACGCCAAAGTCATCGGCCGCGACCGGTTGCAGAGCCATATCCATCTTGAAGTCGATGTTAGCTTCGCTACCTTTTGAGTCCAATTTCGGCGCTGCCTTGGTGGCAAGTGCTGCCGCTAGGTCGCTTTTGGGCATACTTTTGAACTGGTCGAGCAATTGGGCACGGGTCACATGATCACCCACTGCCCGGCGTTGGCCTTTGATCAAGATCGAGCGAACTGAAATCCGCTTTTGCGCCATGGCCGCGCAGTCATAGAGCGACACGAGAGTCTCGTTATCGACTTCAGCTTTGGCAACAGTTGCGGCCAATTCAATGTAAGGCCCGGAAGGGACGCAATAGCCTAATGGGATAGGGGCAGTGAATGTATCGCCGGCCCAATTGAACACCACAGTGGTGGGCTCTGCCGCGATGGCGGCCGTGGTGCAAAGAACCCAAACTGCTATGGTCGCGCCGATTTTAATTCTGTGCATTTGCCTGTCCCCCGCTCTCCGCATTGGTAACCAAACTCGCCGACAATGCTAGTCAAAGGGACAGAAGAGCCCGCAGCAGGTTGGCACCTGTGGCGACGCGGCCTAGAGAAAGCCCTTAACTTCACGGCGGACCCAATGCACGACATCCGAGCCCTTTGCGAAACCCCTGAGCTCTATGAGAAAGCCTGGGCTGCGAAGGGGCGTTCTGGAGCCGCATCGCAGGCGGTCGAGCTGGACAAGCAGCTTCGCACCGCCAAAACCGTGCTGGAAACCGCCCAAGCCAAGCGCAACGAACTCTCCAAGTTGATCGGTCAAGCTAAGGCCAAGAAGGATGAGGCGGGGGCCGCCCGGCTGATGGCCGAAGTGGAGACTCTTAAGGCGGCGCTGGGTGCGCAGGCCGAGGCCGAAAAGCAGGCTAGCCAACAATTGCATGACTTGCTGGCATCGCTACCCAATCTGCCGGCATCGGACGTGCCGACTGGAGTCGACGAAGAGGCCAACGTCGAGGTGCGGCGTTGGGGTGAGCCGTTTGCTATCCGGGCCCCGAAAAACCATGCCGATCTGGGTGAGGCGATGGGGTTGATGGACTTTGAAGCCGCCGCCCGGATGAGCGGGTCTCGGTTCGTGGTGCTGAAGGGTCAGTTGGCACGGCTGGAGCGGGCGCTGGGCCAGTTCATGCTGGATATGCAGACGCAGGAGCATGGATATATCGAGGTGTCGCCGCCGTTATTGGTCAATGATGCTGCGGCCTACGGCACCGACAAGCTGCCCAAATTCTCCGATGATCTATTTCGCACCACCGATGGTCGTTGGCTGATTCCTACGGCGGAAGTGCCACTGACGAGCTTGGTCATGGATCAGATCACGCCCGAAGAAGAGCTCCCTTTGCGCCTGACCGCGCTCACGCCATGCTTTCGCTCGGAGGCTGGAGCTTCGGGGAGAGATACGCGGGGCATGATCCGCCAACACCAGTTCTACAAGGTCGAGATGGTGTCGATCACCACGCCCGAACAGTCGCGCGATGAGCACGAGCGTATGGTTGGCTGTGCAGAGGCCATTCTGAAGGCCTTACAACTGCCCTATCGCGTGATGTTGTTATGTACGGGCGACATGGGGTTTGGCGCGCGCAAGACCTATGATCTGGAAGTCTGGCTGCCGTCGGAGGGCCGTTACCGCGAGATTAGCTCGTGCTCAAACTGTGGGGACTTCCAGGCGCGACGAATGGACGCCCGCTCCAAGAAGGTCGGTGAAAAAGGTGGGCGGTTTGTGCACACGCTGAATGGTTCAGGCTTGGCGGTCGGTCGTACCCTGGTGGCGGTGATGGAGAATTACCAGGATGAGCAGGGGCGGATTGCCATTCCCCAAGCCCTGCACCGCTATCTGCCGGGGTTGACGCACATCGGCGGTGAAGGGTGAAAATTCTGCTGACGAACGATGATGGGATTCACGCCGAAGGGCTCAAAGCCCTTGAGTTGATTGCCGGTGAGCTCTCTGACGACATCTTCGTCTGCGCCCCGGAGTATGAGCAATCTGGTGCCAGCCGAGCTCTGACTCTTTCCGACCCGATCCGCGTGCGGAAACTTGATGACCGGCGATATGCCGTGACGGGCACGCCGACCGACTGCGTGATGATGGCTATCACGGAGTTGATGGGCGGCGCTCGACCGGACTTGGTGCTGTCGGGCGTCAATCACGGGGCCAACATCGCCGAGGACGTGACCATGTCTGGCACCGTGGCGGGGGCCATTGAGGGGATGGCACTGGGCGTGCCATCCATGGCGTTGTCTCAGGGCTGGGGCACTAGCCCCCAAGAGGACTTCTTTGCGCCAGCCAA
>JANLPX010000030.1:0-12486 GCA_031367485.1 Alphaproteobacteria bacterium
GGCTCCCAGGCCACCCGTGCCAATGATTAGAACCCTGGCTGCTTTCAGTTTTTGCTGCCCGGGGCCGCCGACCTCTCGCAATACCAAGTGGCGGGCATAGCGCTCAACCTCGTCGTCGGAGAACATCATCAATCTTGACCCAAATACGCGGTACGTAGTCAGTTTGCCCCTCTCATAAGCGAGGCGGCGAGTTATCCCGCTGAGGCATCCACGCTAAAACCTAGCGCGACGCGCATCTCGGATTGCGTCTTGCAGCGCTGTGGCAAAGGCCGCCCGTTCTGGTGGGCTGAGCGCACGCGCCACGGGCTCCTCCTTGGCCGACATGGCCAATCGAAGCTCAACCAGCTGATCGTCTTCAGTCAGGAGCGAGACGCGCGTAAAAGCTGTAGGGCTCTCCCATACCAACTTGGACCAACGTGGTGTCTCGCGAGTGACTTGCACAGCTCGGTTGGTCACCCGAACCCGCTCAATCTGCTTTCCAGCGGCGAAACTTATGAGGAACGCGATAGTGATTGCGAGCACATCAAGGCCCAAGAAGACCGGGACCAGATAAGCACCCATGGACAGGAAAACCGCAGCGCTGGCGCAATTGAGCGCCGTGACGATACTGATGAGAATGATAAAGCCACGTTCCGACAGTGACCGGTTGGGTCGGATTTCGGCATCCATAAAGATCAGATCGTCCATTAGATTGCGCGCCCGGCGATATTCGGTCCTGACGCCATTGGTAGGCCAAAGGCGGGCTTGGCGAAAGGTGCCGTATCGCGCCATGCTAGGCGTATGTCGAAATCCCCAAAACCCGTCGCCAAGCGCCTATCCCCCGCCGAGCGCGCCCGGATCGAAGAATTGTTTTCGCGGTTCCTGTCTCTGGCCGATGACCCTCGAACCGAGCTCGACTATTCCAGTCCCTATACCTTGGTTACGGCTGTGGCTCTGTCGGCACAGGCTACCGATGTCAGCGTCAATAAGGCCACAACCAAGCTCTTTGCAGTAGCCGACACGCCACAAGCTATGTTGGCGCTCGGCGAAGAGGGCCTGATCCCGCTCATCTCCTCAATCGGACTCTTCCGCACCAAGGCCAAAAACGTGATCGCGGCCGCACGGATGATGATCGACCAGCACGGGGGTGAGGTTCCGCTCAATCGTTCGGCGCTTCAGGCGCTTCCAGGGGTTGGCCGTAAGACGGCCAGTGTTGTGCTCAACGAGCTGGGGATCGAACCGGCGATTGCCGTCGACACCCATGTTTTCCGCGTGGCGCACCGCTTGCGATTGTCGGCGGGTAAGACCCCCGATCTCGTTGAGGCAGACCTGATGTCCGTCGTGCCGCAGCCCTATCTAACCCGCGCCCATCATTGGCTGATCCTGCACGGACGTTACACCTGCGTGGCCAGGAAGCCCAAATGTGAGGATTGTGCCGTGGCGGACCTATGCCCGTCGCGCGGGGTCGCCGCCTGAAATTCAGGTCAGGCCCGGTACAGCCTCCGAAGAGAAATCCGCAACATCGATATGCAGGCTCTCCGCAGCCTGTTTCACCAACTCTCCGCCTTTTTCTGGCGACGCCTGCGCTGGGTCTGAACCCATTCGCCCATCAGCGTATCGAGCGCGGAAATCGAGGGCCTCACGGATCGGGCCCGTTGGCGCAATTTGCGGTGAATAGGCGACGGTCTTGATGGCGTCGGGGTAAGCCCATTGGGTGACCGCAATTTCTGAGGGGGTCGCGTGGCTGCCGTGCCCGGTTGGAAACTGGCGACCAGCCAGACCCATAACGCCTTTTAGGTCCCACCAGTTCTTCAACTTCATGGCAAATCCGCGCGGCCGGCCAGCAAAGCTGGCTTCGGCATAGAGTTCGGAGAAGGCCGCCTCGATGGTCGCGACATTGCCGCCGTGACCGTTCAAGAAATAGATCTTTTCAAACCCATGGCCCGCCAGCGAACGGGTCCAATCCCCAATTGCGGCAATGAAGGTCGAAGGGCGCAGGGAAATTGTGCCGGGAAACCCCAAATGGTGCTGGGCCATGCCGATATTGAAGGTCGGGCCGACCAGAATGTCTCCCGTCTTTTGGGCCTCGTGAGCGATAATTTCCGGGCAAAGCCAGTCCGTCCCAAGCAGCCCCGTTGGCCCATGCTGTTCGTTAGAACCAATCGGGATGATGATAGTCTTTGAGCGCGACAGGAAGGCTTCGGTTTCCTGCCAAGTGGAGAGGTGCAGCAGCATGGGGTTCCTTCAGGCCTGACGCGACAGCGCAAGGTAACCTAAGATGGCCCAGGTCAGGCGTTGCTCCAAGCCCTGCAAATCCCCCCGGTCCAACGCTCCGTCAATTAAGCCGCGCGACAAACTCTGCACGTCGCCTGCGGCCTGCATGCCTCCCAATCGGCGCTCGGCCAAGAAATCGGCTATCGCACCACCGGTCCTTGCGTTCGCCGCGGCAACATGGCGCCCAAGACCCAGTCGCTGTTCTTCAAGGTCAAGAATGCGGGAGAGACCTGGTCGCGTGGTTTGATGAACCACCGCCACCTTGGCCAACTGTGCCACCGCAGATGCAGTGCCAAGGTTCTTGAGCTTGGCCATGGCCAGAGCCAGGGCCTCATCGAAAGCCTGAGCCTCCCGATGGACCAGGGCCGCCATGATCGCGTCCTTGCCCGGAAAATACTGATAGAGTGAGCCAATGCTCACGCCGGCCAGCGCAGCGACAGCGTTAGTATTGAACGCCCCCAAACCCCCGCACTCTAGAATGCGAGCAGCGGCCTCCACCACGGAGTCAACGGTTGCTGCTGCGCGCGCCTGGCGCGGTCGTTTTCTAAGCTTAACGCCAGAGTCTTGGCTCATGGGAAGGCGAGTTTCCAATCCGAATATAAACTCATATTCCTATTGAACTACATTTCAATCAAGAGGCTCTCAGATGTCTGACCCCGTCTTCACGTTTTTCATGACGCTGCGCTCGCAATCTAATTGGCTGGCTTTGTCTCGCCAGCAACGCAGTGATTATCTTGATGCCTCCGTGCGACCCCACTTGGCCAAATACGCCCAGGTGAAACTCCGCTTCTACGATGCCGAGGCTTTCACCGGTCGCTGCACCGATATGGCAGTCTTCGAAACCGCAGACCTGCGCGCCTATTATTTTCTGATAGACGCTCTGCGTGACGAGGCCTTCTTTGGTCTGCCCTATTTCGAAGTCCTGGACATCATTCCAGCGGTTGAAAACGGCTATCAGGAGTATGACGAGGAGATGGGGGTCTCATAGTTCCTTTCGGCCTGGCGTATTTCCTCGGCCAAACCATTGCGCAGACACGCCCTCTCCGCATAACTCCTGTCTGAATTGAACAGGGAGTACGAGCAATGAGCGACGGTGAGGTCTTCCCGGTGCCTGAGGCTTGGGCCAAAAAAACCCATATGGACGCCAAGGCCTATGAGGCCGCCGTCGCGCGGGTCGAAACTGACCCCGATGGTTACTGGCGCGATGTTGCTAGCCGGCTGGATTGGATTAAACCCCCGACCCAGATCAAGGACACGTCGTTTCACAAACACCCGTTCCACATTCGCTGGTATGCAGACGGACTCTTGAACGTCTCAGTCAATTGCCTGGACCGACACCTCGATGCGCGCGGGGATCAGGTCGCGATTATCTGGGAGAGTGACGAGGGCGACGCCCACACCACTTTGACCTATAAGCAGCTACACGCTGACACCTGCCGTATGGCCAATGTATTGAAAGCAAAAGGTGTCAAGAAAGGTGACCGGGTCACCATTTATATGCCGATGATTCCCCAAACAGCGGTCGCCATGTTGGCCTGCGCGCGGATCGGGGCTGTGCATTCGGTTATTTTTGGCGGGTTTTCACCCGACAGCATCGCGGGGCGGATCCAGGATTGCGCCTCTCGGATCGTTATTACCGCCGACGAGGGATTACGAGGGGGCAAGATTGTCCCCCTGAAGCGCAACGTGGACAAGGCGCTTGAGCAATGTCCCGACGTCTCCGATGTAATCGTCGTGCGCCGAACGCGAGCAGATGTGCCGATGATGGCCGGTCGAGACGCCTTTTATTCTGACCTAAAGACAACGGTTCCGGACACCTGCGATCCAGAGCCAATGAATGCCGAAGACCCTCTCTTTATCCTCTATACATCGGGATCAACCGGCAAACCCAAGGGGGTATTGCATACAACTGGGGGCTATCTCGTCTGGGCGGCACACACCCACGAACTGGTTTTCGACTACCGTCCTGGCGAAGTATTTTGGTGTACGGCCGATGTGGGGTGGGTCACGGGTCACAGCTACGTGGTCTATGGCCCCCTCGCCAATGCTGCGACCAGTGTGATGTTTGAAGGCGTGCCGAACTACCCAACCAATTCCCGTTTCTGGGAGGTTGTCGATAAGCACAAGGTCGAGATTTTCTATACAGCTCCCACCGCTATCCGGGCGCTTATGCGCGACGGCGACGGCCCAGTCACCAAGACTAGCCGCAAGTCTCTACGTCTTTTGGGAACGGTGGGTGAGCCGATCAATCCTGAAGCTTGGCTCTGGTACCATCGCGTTGTGGGCGATAGCCGGTGCCCGGTAGTCGACACATACTGGCAGACCGAAACCGGTGCCTGTCTGGCGACTCCGCTTCCCGGAGCAACGCCGCTAAAGCCCGGATCTTGTGCCAAGCCGCTGCCGGGTGTGAAGTTTGAATTGGTTGATGCCGAAGGCAAAGTTCTCCATGGGGCGGCGAGTGGAAACCTCTGCATCACAGACTCGTGGCCGGGTCAGATGCGAACCGTCTATGGCGACCACGACCGGTTCTTCAATACCTATTTTTCCGCCTATGCTGGCAAATACTTTACCGGCGACGGCTGCCGGCGGGATGATGATGGGTATTATTGGATCACCGGTCGCGTTGACGATGTGATCAACGTTTCTGGTCATAGGCTTGGCACCGCCGAAATCGAGAGCGCCCTGGTCAGTAACGAGAACGTCGCGGAGGCCGCCGTGGTGGGATACCCTCATGATGTCAAAGGCCAAGGTATTTACTGCTTTGTCACGCTAAAGGCCGACGTCACGCCCACAGACATCCTGCAGGCGGAACTAAAGGGCTGGGTTCGGCGCGAAATCGGGCCGTTCGCCGCCCCAGACGTTGTGCAATTCGCGCCGGGTCTTCCCAAGACAAGGTCTGGCAAAATCATGCGACGCATCTTGCGCAAGATCGCCGAAAACGACCTTTCAAACCTGGGTGATATTACAACCCTTGCTGATCCGTCCGTCGTGGATGATCTGGTCCAAAATCGGATTGGCTGACACCCAGCGCAATTATGAAGTGGCCAGTTGTTTTGCTCTTGGGTTTCGGGGTTTTTGGCCTGACACACCAAGCCCTAGCTTGGGTACCAACGGCCGTTGAATCGCGGCTGTTGTCGCGTGGTCAGATGATCCTGGATGTGAAACCGGACGGCGCTTCTGGCCTGATCCGGGCGGGCATCGACATCGATGCACCCGCCTCGGTTGTGTGGCAAATCTTAGTGGATTGCGACCTTGCGCCGCGTCTGGTGCCTAACCTCAGTACCTGTCGAATTCTTGAGCGGGACCCGTTTGGTCGGTTTGATGTGCGAGAACACAAATCGAAATCGCTCTTCTTCATGCCGTCGATCCGAAATGTGTTTCGGTCCGACTATAACCCCCCCGATAGAATTCGAATCCGGCGCGTTGGCGGAGACATGAAGGTTCTTGAGGGCGAGTGGAGTCTCGTTGGCCTAGACAATGGCTCTAGAACCCGTGCGCTGTATGAAGGACGCGCAACTGCACCGTTTTCGGTACCCGGCCCGATCGTACGCCTGGTGCTGCGCGAACAGATTGGCGGTGGGCTCATTGCGTTGAGACATGAGGCACAGACAGTGTCGACCCGACCGTGAACCCTGGCCTCCCCATTGAGCTTCGCTTGGCTTCAGAGCGCCTCGTCGAGGGCATAGCGCGCAAGGAGATTGCTGAGCGTGCAGGTCGAATATCGGATGCCTATCGGGGCGAAGAAGGTTCCTGGAGCGTTATTGGTGATCACCTCGACGCCACCGCCTACGTTCTGGCGAGGCTGCCTGCGACCTATGCGGCATGTCTGAGAGCCTTAACTGAGACCAGACTTTGCCTGCCCGACTTTTCGCCGACGCGCCTATTGGATGCTGGATCTGGCCCTGGAGGAAGCTCCTGGGCGGCAATCCAGGCATGGCAAAGTCTAATTGAAATTACGCAAGCCGATTCGAACCCAGCGTTCCTGAAAATGTCGCAAATCCTGTCGGATCAGGCGGCCCCAGCCCTGCAGAACGCCACGCGACTGCGCATCGACTTGACGAAAGGGGGGACATGGCCGACGGCTGATCTTGTCCTCGCCAGCTATGCCTTTGCAGAAATTCCCAAGGCAAGCCAGGAGACAACGCTTAGGGCACTCTGGGCTGCATGCGAGGGCGTATTGGTGGTGATCGAGCCAGGGACTCCCGCAGGTTGGCGACGGATTCTGAGTGTCCGAGATCAGTTGATTGAGACCGGCGCGGCCGTCATTGCTCCATGCCCTCACGCCCAGTCCTGTCCCATCCTTACTGATCAGGCCGGCGGCACCGATTGGTGTCATTTTAGCCAACGCCTACCCCGATCCCGCGATCACCGCTTAGCCAAAGCGGCCGATATGCCTTTTGAAGACGAGAAGTTCATCTATTTAGCCGTGGCGCGACCGTCGGTTCGGAGGCGTGAACACTTGCCCCGGATCTTAGCCACGCCAAGAATGACCAAGCCTGCCTTGAGCACCAAACTCTGTTGTCCAGATGGCCAGGTTGACCGTCGGCTGATCCCTAGACGCGACAAGACCGCCTTCGCACGCGCCCGACGCCTGGGTTGGGGCGACACACTCGACTGAGGCGCAGATTACGCTTGGCTAGTGCGGCGGATCTTCCTGAGGCGGCGGCGTGACGCCGTCCAACAAATCCCCCACCCGGTCCTCAGGCTGAGTAGGCTTGGTTGGTGTGACCGCTATGACCGGCGCGGATATGACATCGGGTGCCGGCTCGACCGCTTCAACCTTGGGGGCATCTTCGGTCTTGGGCTTTGCAACCGGGACTGACGGCGGTGGCTCTTCCGTCATTGGTAAAAGCTCAGACGCCACCAACGGTGCTGACGGCGCTTCGGTCGTGGGCTCTCCAGGCAAGTGCCCCTTCTCCGGAGCGCCCAGCACACCCAAGACGAAACCGGTCATAGCGCAAACACCGATGATCCCGGCGACAACCTTCAATACGGCTTTCGGCATGCTCCACATGCCACAACCACTAGAGCGCTGAAGTGCCGAGGGGAAGACACCGTGCGATGGAATCGGATTTGCAGTGCTCTGGGTTCCGTGGATCGAAATGGGACCCTGGTGATGACCACCGTTCTCCTACCCGACCTGACCCCAGCCAAGCGCGCCACCGCTGGGCGCGAAGTCCTGACCTTTCGCCACCGCTTAGATGAGACGGGCCTGTTCTCAGATGCCGCTCTGGCGCGTCTTATTGATGAGACGCCTGCCGACAAAGTCACGATCCGAACGCGGGGTCGCAGGACTGCCGAATCGTGGATATCGGGCGGAGCTGGTCAACTTGATGGCGCAGGCCTGATCGCGGCGGCAAGGAAGGGACATTTGTGGATCGAGATGCCCGTGGTGCAAAACATCCGATACGCGCGTGTCTTTGACCGATTGATGGATGAATTCGGCCACGCGCTAGGTCTGCGCCTTTTGGAGGCCGATGCCCAGGTCGTGATCGCAAGTCCAAACATGGACGCTGTCTTTCACGTCGACACAGTTGAGACCATGGCCTTGCACGTCCGCGGACAAGAGGTTCTTCAAGTCCATGCCCCCGCCGCGCCCCAGCTTCATGAACAACGACTGGAGGCCATCTTGCGGGACGAGGCCCCAGCCGACCTCCCCACGGATCAGAACCTCGCTATTGGTGCTACGCCGATTTTGCTGCGCTCAGGCGAGGCAGCTTGGTGGCCGCTCCATTCACCTCATCGCAGCGTAAGTGGAGGTGAACTGAATGTGTGGATGGCGGTAAATTTTGTATCGACGAGGACCCAGCGAGCAAATGGGATTGTCGTTACGAACGGTTTCCTGCGGCGCGCCTTAGGGCTCAGCGGCAACTTGCATTTCTCGCCAAATCTATTGCTTCCGCTCTACTTGATTGTTGCCAAGCTCCTGAAAAGACTGCCAGGGCCCGGGGCGGTACGAGCCAAACCGCGCGCCCGATTTGAAGTTGATTTGCGGGCACCTGGCTGTATCCGCTGGCATGGGAGAGCCGGCGAAACAGCCCGCCGGGCTGCCTAGCCCAAGTTATTTGGTAAACGCCTCTTAACCCTCTCCCCGCTAGACCAAATCTTCAGTTGCTGGAGGCTTGGCAGGATGGCGCGGATTGCGCGTAAGAGGGGTCTGGCGCTCGGACTTCATATCGCCGGCATGGCTTGGAACCATTCCAGTGCCGCACGGCTGCGTGGCGGCATGGTGGCGGCACTTGGGGTCAGTTTGGCCGTCGCAATGGCCTCTTACAATGTCAGCGACCCGAGCTTTAATGCTGTGTCCACAACGCCGCCGGTAAACGCTCTCGGCAAGATTGGGGCAACCCTTGCCGATCTGGGACTTCAGTCCTTTGGTCTCGCGGCCGCTCTAGCCGCTCTACTAATGGTAATCTTCGGGCTTTTCAGGGCGGTTTCGTCGGACCCCGAACAAACCCGCGATCTCGTTCGGACACGCGCGACCGTCGGCACTCTGGGGCTGCTTGCCCTTGCAGGCCTTCTCGCCGCACCACCGGCTCCCGCACTTTGGCCGCTCGCCCGCGGCCTTGGGGGAATCTGGGGCGATGGTGTTCTGCACGGGCTGGCCAGCCTCATCTCCTATGCCCGCTTACCATTTGGTATATGGATCGCCACGCTCCTATTGGCGCTTACCTCGGGATGGGCCCTAGGATACGCCCTTGGACTCAGGCGTATCGACTTGGTCTCGACAGGGGAATGGATCGCCCACACGCTACGCCCGCAACCCAAATCCATCAAAACTGCGGCCCAAGTCCCACTTGCCCCGATCCAGTCTGCCAATCCGCGTCGTAGCCGCGTTGATGTTGAAGACACGCAACCAGCCTCGGAAGTCGGGCAGATCGATAGTTCTGCCGCGTTACCTGTCGCCATTAAAACCCCGAAGCCTGCAATGCGGGAGTCTGGCCGTGAATTGCGTGAAGCCCAGGGTGCCTTTGACTTTGTACGGCCCGGTGGTTTTGCTCTGCCTGAGCTATCCATGCTGGCTAAGCCCAAGCCGCGGGCCGCCTCCTTCGATGAGGGCGCGCTCCGGCAGAACGCACAATTGCTGGAGAGTGTTCTGGCCGAGTTCGGCGTTCGTGGCCAAATCGATCAGATCAGGCCCGGCCCCGTGGTCACACTCTATGAACTGGTGCCTGCGCCCGGCGTGAAGTCTGCCAGGGTGGTGGCATTGTCGGATGACATTGCCAGGTCGATGAGCGTCGCGGCTTGCCGCGTTGCCGTCGTACCCGGTCGAAACGCGATAGGGATCGAACTGCCTAACGCCCGCCGCGAAACCGTCTATCTGCGCGATCTTCTTGCCAGTTCCGAATACGAAAAGTCGAGCCAAGCCTTACCCATGGCCTTGGGTGAGAACATTGGCGGCGAACCCTATATAGCCGACCTCTCGAAGATGCCTCACTTGCTCATCGCAGGGACCACTGGCTCCGGCAAATCCGTCGGGGTCAATGCTATGATTCTGTCGATCCTCTACCGGCTCTCCCCCGAACAATGCCGTTTCATCATGATCGACCCCAAGATGCTTGAGCTAAGCGTCTATGACGGAATTCCTCATCTTCTGGCACCGGTCGTTACCGATCCGAAGAAAGCCATCGTCGCCCTCAAATGGACGGTACGCGAGATGGAAGATCGCTATCGGTTGATGTCAAAGATCGGGGTGAGAAACGTTGCTTCTTATAACGAACGTGCGAAGGAAGCTGTTGCCAAGGGCGAGCACTTTGAGCGCACCGTGCAGACTGGCTTTGATGATGCGGGTCGGCCAATGTATGAGAGCGAGCGCATCGATCCTAAGGCGATGCCCTATCTTGTTGTCGTGATCGACGAAGTTGCCGATCTCATGATGGTCGCGGGAAAGGATGTCGAGAGCGCGGTTCAGCGTCTGGCCCAGATGGCGCGCGCCGCCGGCATTCACCTGGTCATGGCGACCCAGCGCCCTTCGGTGGATGTGATCACCGGGACCATCAAAGCTAACTTTCCCACTCGTATTTCCTTCCAAGTCACCTCCAAAATCGATAGCCGAACTATCCTCGGCGAGCAGGGAGCAGAGCAGCTTCTGGGCCAGGGCGACATGCTCTATATGGCGGGCGGCGGTCGTATTACTCGCCTCCACGGGCCGTTTGTGTCCGACCAAGAGGTCGAGGCTGTTGCAAAGTTCCTGCGTGATCAAGGTCAGCCCCAATACTTAGACGAGGTTACCGCCGGAGGGGACGAAGACGGCGATGAGGGCGAGGGGAGCTTCGACGAGGGAGGCGGATCTGGCGACGATCTCTATGATCGCGCCGTCGCCGTCGTCACGCGCGATCGGAAAGCCTCGACATCCTACGTTCAACGTCGTTTGCAGATAGGTTATAATCGAGCCGCGACGCTCATAGAGCGCATGGAACAGGAAGGCGTCGTTAGCTCCGCCAACCATGCCGGCAAGCGCGACGTTCTCGCACCGCCACCTTCATAGGCACACGACATCCACTGGTTTATCGGTCACCTCCCCCGGTGGTAACGACATCGCAACACCCGCTGGCTTAAGCTTAACAATCAAGGTCCCTGGGGAGCGACCGAATGAACAAGATACTTGACGAAGGGCTAGACGAGCTCGCGGCGCGATCCCACCAGGGTATCGGCATCCGCATGGTCGTGACCGTCGCCACAATCAGTCTGATTTCGCTTATGCTGCCCTGGCGCATCTGCGTCGCTTGGGTTTGTGCCCAGACGATCTCTGAGACGGTTTCCTGGGTTGTGACAAAACCGCAGTCTTTGGGCCACGCAGCGAGCCCAAGGCGCCGTATCGTAATGCTCATCTCCTTGGCGGCCGGCTGCATAATCTGGTCGTTTCTCGGAGGCATGCTGTGGATGGCGGGAACGCCGGAAACAGCCGTCGCAGCCGTCCTAGTCTGGCTCTCGGTGATTATGTTCACCCAGACCAACGCCTATCAGTCGCCGACAGGCTTCATTGTCGGCGGCGCGATTCCCGGGCTGGGTATGCTCACCTTCGTCCTACTCGGCCCCAACCCCCTCCATTTGCCACTCTTGCCCGTAGGTGGCTTATTTATCCTGACCCTGGTTTTCGCCGGTGAAGGTGCCATGCGCGCCTTGGCCGTCAGGCAAGAGTTCAATGAGGCACAAGCCAAACTTGCGGCCTCGGAGGCTGAATATCGCGTTCTAGCAGACAATATCACCGACGTTATATCCGTGCATGAGGCCGGGGGCCGAGGCGTGTTCATCTCACCTTCTGTACGTAGCATGATGGGCTATGAACCCGAGGAACTGCTGTCTGCCCCCAATGATGAATTCATTCATGCTGAAGACGTGCCATGGGTGACATCAGAAATTCGAAAGGTCATGCTCGGTGAAGGAGAGCGCACACTGCAATATAGGGTGCTGCGCAAGGATCGGTCTGAGGTCTGGGTAGAGACGAGCTTCGGCACGATCCCGGCACCAGACCCCAACGCGCCTGCGCGCCTTCTGTCACTGTCGCGAAATATCGAGTCCCGCAAAGCCCTCGAGACCGAGCTCGTTGAGGCGCGGGAGCGCGCGGAAACCGCCGCGGCCGCGAAGTCTGACTTCCTGGCCAACATGACCCATGAACTCAGGACACCGCTCAACGCGATCATCGGTTTTGCCGGGATCTTGAAAACCTCCGCTCGCCTAGAAAGAGAGGACGCACATCATGTTGGCTTGATTCACGATGCGAGCGGCACTCTTTTAGAGCTGGTCAACAGCGTTCTAGACTTCTCTAAATTAGAGGCTGGCGGCGTCGAATTGGAATCAAAGCCGTTTGACCCTTCCGCACCTGCCCGTGCAATCGTGGGCTTACTGGCGGAGCAGGCCACGGCGAAAGGCCTGAGCCTTGTCGTCAACACCGAAGGCGTGATTGCACCACTACTTGGCGACGCTGCTAGGATTCGCCAGGTCCTGCTGAACTTCCTATCGAATGCCTTGAAGTTCACCCAAACCGGTGGTGTCGTTGTTACAGTACGACAACGCCCAGCAGAAACGGGCCGCGATTTGCTCCGAATAGAGGTGAAAGACAGTGGTATCGGCGTCGCCAAACAACAGATTGAACAGCTGTTTGATCGCTTCACACAGGCTGACGCCTCTGTCAGCCGAGAATATGGGGGCACGGGCTTGGGACTCGCGATCTGCAAGCGGACGCTTGACTTGATGGGGGGCAAAATCGGTGCCGACAGTCAACCGGGCCAA
>JANLPX010000504.1:0-2400 GCA_031367485.1 Alphaproteobacteria bacterium
CCAAGGCGCTAACCGGAAAAACCCCCGTCGGCCAGGAACATCTCCTCTTCGGCGGTATTGATGCGGCCAAACATGGCGTTGCGATGTGGGAAGCGACCGAACCGGACGACGATGTCACGGTGGATCAGCGCCCATTTCAGAGTGTTTTCGTCACCCTCCTGGTCGCGAAGTTGGGTGGTCAGCCGAATGGACTCATCCTGATCGGCAAGTTCCTCTGAATGCTCGAAGGGCAGGTAGATGAAGGGGCGGACCAGCGGCTCGATCTGTTGGTCATGGCCCCTGGCCACCGCCATCCGCGCGAACCCACGGGCTTTTGAGTCTGTCGCAAAAGCATGGGCTGAACCACGGTAGATGTTGCGCGGTACTTGGTCGAGCAAGAGGATGAGCGCCAGTGCGCCCTCTGCGGTGTCGATCCACGCGTCGTACTCACCGCGCGAGGCGGCATGATGAACCGGCTCGAACCGCAGCTGAAGTGCGGAGTCAAAAACCTGGGACTTAGCAAACCACTTTCGAGGGCCCGCAGCGCGCCAGAAGTGATTCATATCATTGGGGTTGGAAGCCATGCGCCTATGTCGGCTAGGTGTGGTTCTCGTTCAAGACCGGTTCAGCTTGGCGGGATCACTAATATGAGCGTCGGGGCGACAACTTCCTGGACTTCATCCGAAGCCAGGCCATTTAGGAACGACGATGAAAACCGTAATTCCAAGGGCACTGGCCCTGGCACTGTGTGCACTGCCCTTCGGTTCGGCCGTGGCGCAGGAAACGCCTGAGACTGAGCAGTCGGTTCCGGCTCGCGCGAATGAGAGAAACTGGCATGAAGACAGCGGCGGCCAGGGGATGCGGCCATCAGGTCGCGGCGAGTCGGAGAGACCCGGCTCACAGCCCCGCGAAGAGACCGCTCAGTCTTCGACACCGCCGGGCTGGCAGGGTGACTCCATGCGTCGCACCTGGCGAACCGAGGACGCAGCACGGCCGCCACTGCCACCGCCGCCAATTCCCCAACCGCCGACACAACCGCGGCCTGCGCCGCCAGTGGTCAGCCCTGACGACCATCATGGGCGTGATCAACGCGGGTGGCGTCCGGGTGATCGCGGTGATGACAACCATCGGCGCGATAACGACCGATGGGGTTCGGATCACAGTTGGTCTGATGGCCGCTCGTGGAACGACAATCGCGACTGGCAATGGCGTGACCGAAATGATCACCGCTATGACGACCGCCGCTTCAATGATCGGCGGCGCGACCAGTATCGTTCCTACAGCCCCTATCGCTACCGGGGCTGGGATTATGAGCCACCGTACGGGTTCAATGGTCGCAACTGGGCGTTTGGCGACATCATGCCCCGCGCCTGGTGGACACCTGACTACCGGATCGACAGTTGGTGGGAATTTGGCTTGTCGCGTCCACCCCGTGGCTACGGCTGGGTACGCTCTGGTGATGACGCCCTGCTGATCGATCTCTATTCAGGCCGTGTCGCCCAAGTGGTCTATCTGGTCTTCTGGTAAAGCGAGTTAGAGGCCCCGTCGCATCTTTGCGGCGGGGTCTGCGCTTGACCTTGGCGCAATTTTCCTCTCCATAGCGCGGCCTTTGCTGCACTGCCGTTGCGCGGCTGTGCACCCTAACTTGTCCCCTGGAGAATGATCATGCGCGTTTATTATGATCGCGACGCCGACCTCGCCCGCATCCTGGACAAGAAGATCGCCATCGTAGGCTATGGTAGCCAAGGCCGCGCCCACGCCCTCAACCTCAAAGACTCCGGCGTCAAGAACGTGGTGGTCGCTCTAAAGCCGGGCTCCGCCACCGCCAAGAAGGTCGAGGCTGACGGCTTGACGGTCATGAGCGTGCCTGACGCGTCGAAGTGGGCTGACGCCATCATGGTTCTGGCCCCTGATGAACTACAGCGCGGCATCTATAACAGCGAGATCGCGCCTAATATCCGCGACGGCGCGGCTCTGTTGTTTGCCCATGGCCTCAATGTCCATTTCAACCTGATCGAGCCGGCCGCCGGCATCGACGTGCTGATGATCGCGCCCAAAGGCCCCGGCCACACCGTGCGCGGTGAGTATCAAAAGGGCGGCGGCGTGCCCTGCCTGATCGCCATCCATCAGAACCCAACGGGTAACGCCCACGATTTCGGCCTGGCCTATGCCTCGGCCATTGGTGGCGGCCGCTCTGGCGTCATCGAGACCACCTTCCGCGAAGAGTGCGAGACCGATCTGTTCGGTGAGCAGGCCGTGCTGTGCGGCGGCCTGGTTGAGCTGATCCGCGCGGGCTTCGAAACCCTGGTCGAGGCCGGCTACGCCCCGGAAATGGCCTATTTCGAGTGCCTACATGAGGTAAAACTGATCGTGGATTTGATCTATGAAGGCGGCATCGCCAACATGAACTACTCGATCTCC
>JANLPX010000118.1:0-4837 GCA_031367485.1 Alphaproteobacteria bacterium
AATCCCAAGGTCCAAGAGACCCTGATGCGGGCCGAGGGTCTGACCCAAAAGGCCCACCGGACGCTGATTGATCGCAAGGCCTTGGCCAAGGAGTTCACGACCGCCGATATCTCCAAGGATTTCCGAGCGAATGGCTCGATCAGTCCAGGCGAGGATGACTATCGCGCTCTGCTCGACGGTGGGTTTGCTGACTATGCCTTGACCATTGAGGGGCTGGTGGATCGGCCACAGTCTTTCACCCTGGCGCAGCTTCGTCAGGAAGCTTCGCGCACCCAGATTACGCGCCACGACTGTGTTGAGGGCTGGTCGTCCATTGCACAGTGGAAGGGTGCTCGTTTGAGCCCGCTGCTGGACAAGGCTGGGGTGAAGGCAGACGCGCGTTTTGTGGTGTTCCACTGCTTTGACAGCCTGGAAATGACCCTCGACGGAACCGGCCAATATTATGAGAGCATCGACCTGATTGACGCACATCATCCGCAGACCATCCTGGCCTATGAGATGAACGGACGGGTGTTACCTGTGGGCCACGGCGCGCCGCTGCGCCTGCGTGTCGAGCGGCAACTGGGCTACAAGCACGCCAAATATATCAACCGCATTGAGCTGGTCGCTGACCTGAAAGACATCGGGCGTGGCAAGGGTGGATACTGGGAAGACCGCGGCTATGAGTGGTATGCCGGAATCTAGTTATAGGGCGACCCCTTGGTAAGTTCCGCCTCGACGGCGCAGGCTGCTGGGTCTGGTGCCGGACCGGTTGCGCGGGCTTGGGCGATTTCGGCGCGGACGGCCTCCAGATCGCTCCGGAACTGAGCTGATCCGTGCAGGCCTGCCACCAGGGCCGCCGCATTGGTGCGACCGGACTCAACCGCGCTCATCGTGTGGACACCGCAGACCATCCGGCTTTCGCCGTAAGCCCGGGCACGGACCAGGATTTCAGTGGCGCGGTCAGGAGCAAGCTCGGCGAAGATTAGGCCAATGCTCCAGCCATAGGTGACGTGGCCTGAGGGATAGTCTGGGCTGGCTCCCAGCAAGGGGCTCTTATCCACGCAAATCGGGCCGTCATCGACGAGGTAGGGGCGCTTGCGTTTATAGATGTCCTTCGGGTGGTTGGTAGCGCGGCTGATATCGGGTGCCATCTTCTGGATCATGGCCACGAGTCTGGGCGTGGTTTTGGCGGTCAGTTCGACGCCGACCGCACAGCTCATATCCTTGGCGACATTGAGATCGACGTCATTGATGGCGAGTGCCCAGCGCGGTGAGTCCTTCAAGGACCGGGTGGCCAGGAAGGCGGCACGGTCGGCCTGGTCGCGGATGGAACCGGCGGCGGGTGCGGGCGGGATGATCTTGTAGGTGTCGGGGGCCGCATCGCCCAGATAGCCGCCGCCCTTGACAGGGGCTGGTGCCATTGGGGGCGTGACATCGGCCAGGGCCGTGCTGACGCCCAGGGCGAGGGCTAGGCCACCGATCACGCCGGTTGCAGGTCTCATCCTCATCGCCGCCTCCAATAATGCCGAGTTGATGATGGCCTAGGCGGGGCAGGATGCAAAGTCGAGTTGGGGCCTTCTTGGGTTTTTGATCTCGGACCCCCTGATATAATGGGCGTGCCTCACGTTGGGTCCGAACCGGCGCGTTCTGGAAACCCGGGTAGGCTCCAGTTCCACATGATGGCACCGGCGCGGATGACGAAGGCCACGCCGAATCCTACGAGACCAGAGGCCAGGCCACCAACCCCGATCATCTCCAACAGTACGAAGGCTCCGGCCCCCAGCACGGCGCAAGTCACATAGATCTCGCGGCGCAGCAGCACCGACGGCGCGTGGGCCAGCACGTCGCGGATC
Organism: Alphaproteobacteria bacterium; assembly: GCA_031367485.1. GTDB lineage: Bacteria > Pseudomonadota > Alphaproteobacteria > Caulobacterales > Caulobacteraceae > Phenylobacterium. Next base: position 1,836 of record JANLPX010000118.1, read on the forward strand.
ACCCCACCGAAACAGGCGGTCAGTACACCCATCACCATGGAGGAGAACGGTGGGGCACCCAGCGCCCCAGCCTTGGCCGCGCCAACCACGCAATAGGCGGCCATGCCCAAGGCGTCGAGCCAAAGCAACACCGCCAAGCGTTGGGCGTGCGGTCCCTTGCCTGGGCCAATCAGCCAAACTACCAGCGCCGCCGCCAAGCAGGCGACCACATAGCCTGGCTGCGCCACCCAGAACACCGGCGCACCCACCAGCAGGTCGCGCAGGGTGCCGCCACCGACCCCGGTCACCGCCGCGAAGAAGCCGAAGGTGACGATGTCGTGCCGTTGGCGCGCGGCGGCCAAGGCCCCAGTCGCCCCGAACACGGCAACGGCGGCGTAGTCCAACCAGACGAGAGCGTTTGCGATGGCGTCCATGGGGTAATCTCTATCGCCCGGTTGGTCAGGTCGCTAGGCCGTCGTCCCTTTTCAGGGTGTTGGCGGCAAGGCGGTCTGGATGTCGGTCTTTGAAAAATCATTGCCGAGATAGAGGAGAGGGCAGATGTGGTGCTGCGCGACCTCATAGGCGAAGCAATCGCCAAGGTTCAAACCCGCCGGGTGAATGCCTTTGCCCCAGGTTTCATAGGCTTGGCTGGCGCGCCTCGCCGAGGCTTCGGTGTGCGGGATAACTCGCAGATTGAGGGCGGCGATCAACCGGTCGAGGTCTGCGGCTTTGCCCCGTCGCGCAGCGACGATGAAAGTCTCGGTCAGTGTGCCTGCCGAGATGACGATGTCAGGTTCGTTGCCGAGGACGTTGATGCAAGGCTGGGCCCCCGGCTCGCCAAGGACGATGGCGATGAGGGCCGAGGTATCGACGGCGATCATCCGGGAAGACCGTCCTCGTCATAGAGGAAGTCTTGGCTGCGGGCTGCGCTAGGGCCGGGCGTGGCTACGGCATTAGCAAAGATCTCGTCCATGATGCGGCGACGTTCCGCAAGGTCGGGCGCGGCTTGGATGGGGACAATACGGACCGCCGGGTGACCGTGCCGGGTCAGGATGATCTCGTCGCCCTGCTCAGCGCGACGCACCAGATCGGTCAGCTGCGCCTTGGCGTCTGATACGGAGACTTGCATGGTCTGTGTTTTGGACCATTTGTTAGTCTAAAGTCAACCTTTGGGGCGGCGGCCGGTCGTCGTGTGACTTGTCGCCAACGGAAGGAAGGTTTTGTCCCCGAACCTCACGAAAATCACGAACGCGAATCCTCCCCCAGCGCCGGAGGCGCGCCTGGGTGGAGGTGGCGCGAAGCGCCGGAGGGGGTTGAAGTGCGTGGGTCTGTGGGGCTAAGCCGCCGCTGAGATTGACCACCAACCCACACGAAATCACACGAAAACCAGGGGGATCGTGCGGTTCGGGAGAACCCTCATCCGCTCATTTCGGCCAGGTGATCTTGACTTGAAGTATCGATATTGATACATGACGCACTGTGAAGCCAATCGTTTTCCTCGGTGACAGTTTGTCGTGCTTGCGGGACTTTCCGGAGCTGGCTCGTGCGGAAGCTGGTTACCAATTGCGGGAGATCCAGAAGGGTCTTGATCCGAGCGATTGGAAGCCGATGAAGACGGTCGGCCCCGGCGTGCGCGAAATTCGCGTCCGGGAGGCGGGGGGTGCCTTTCGGGTGATCTATCTGGCCAGTGAAGGGGACAGCGTCGTCGTGCTGCACGCGTTCAAGAAGAAGACTCAACAGACGCCGCAACGAGATATCGACTTGGCGGCGAGCCGGTTGCGGGCGTGGAAGGACTAAGTGATGGACATCCAGCAATTCGATGACGTGTTCGACGCCCTGTCAGACACCCCGGCGGAAGCCGCGAACATGAAGGCCCGAGCCGACCTGCTCAGTCTGCTGGTCGCCCGCATCAGCGCATGGGGCCTGACGCAGGAGGCCGCTTCAGTGCGCCTGGGCATCACCCGCCCGCGCCTGAACGACCTGATGCGCGGTAAACTCGGCAAGTTCTCGCTGGATGCCTTGGTCAATTTGGCGACGGCGGCGGGGTTGGTGCTGGAGATACGGGAAGTGGAAGCGGCCTAGGTCTTCCCGCGCTAGTGATGCCAGTAGGGGGTTTAATCATTCACTACGCCCTTTGGTGCTTGTTAGGGAAGCAACCATGGCTCTAAAGGCGCTCAAATGATCTATCGCACTGCACGCCTACTATCGACCTTGATACTGCTGATCTACCTGCCGCTTGCGAGCGGATGTGCACCATTGCTTCGCGTCGGTGGCTTGAACCAAACTTGGGAGGAAATGAGCTTCAATTTTGATAATAATGTGAATCTCAGATTTCCAGTGGGAACCCCCACTAGCCGGTTGATCAATGAGCTAAAGGGGCAGGGCTTCGATGTCAGCGGGCCCGCTCCCCCCAACAACGAGTTCTCGGCTTATCGACGCGTCTACAGATTTCCTCCGATCTGCGATATCGCCGCTCGCGTATACTGGAGAGCGGATAATGACGGGAAGCTGATCTCAATAAGAGGAGTCTATCGGGAAGAAGGTTGTCTCTAGATTTTACCGGAGTCGGCTTTACGCCGAGACATGGACTTGGCGACAATCCTCGTCCTAAGTTCGCGCCTCCACTACTACCTGTTAAATATCTCTGGTTGGCGAGGCAGCTCAGCGCCGAGCTGGTGACGCTCGACGCTGCGCTTTTGAGAGCGAGTAGTTAGGCCCCCTCGAACAGCTTCGCCCACCGAGGTTTCTTGCGGGCCTTCCACGACCCCCGATGCCAAGCGTCAGACGCAATAAGCGGCACCACCGTTGTCGCTTCGGCGAAGACCATTTGTTCCCAGGTGACGTCGACCTTGCCCCAGGAGCAGGCTTCTTTCAGGGTTGAGGACGAGCAGGCGCCGTCGCGGACGTCGGCGACGGTGATCTGGACGGCGTATTTGTGCATCTCGGCTTCGTGGCCCAGGATCTCGGCGCAGACGACGGTGTCTTGGGCGAAGTTCTTGGGCACGCCGCCGCCGACCATGAAC
>JANLPX010000130.1:0-3133 GCA_031367485.1 Alphaproteobacteria bacterium
CTTTGCTTATCGGCTGGCACTCGCCGGTCACAATGTGACGGTTGTCGCGCGTCCAGGCTCGGCTCGCCTGCAGCAGCTGACACGTGATCACGGCGTCATCGATAAAGCCGGTATGCAAGCGGCGATGCGAGTTGCAGACCAGCTGGACCCGCAAACCGCCTACGATCTTGTTGTCGTCACAACGCTGGCCCATCAGGTCGACGCGGTGTTACCGACTTTGCAGGCCAGCAAAGCCAAGTGCGTTCAGTTCATGTTCAACACCTTTGACCCCGAACGCCTGAGGGTCGCGATGGGCGATGATCGGTGCAGCTTTGGCATGCCGTTCGTGATGGCGACCCTGGACGATGAAGGTCGGCTGAGTTCTACGGTAAGTGCTTCACGGAAAACCCTGCACAGTGACCAACGGTGGGTCGATCTGTTCCAGGCCGCAGACATACCCTCTGCATTCGACGCGAACATGCCACTCTGGCTGCGGTGCCATGCCCCGATGTGCGTCGCCATGGAGGCCATCAGCGTGGCAGGAGTCCGTCGCGGTGGCGGTGCCACATGGGCCCAGGCGATGATCATCGCGCGCGGTCTGAAGGGCGGCTTGGCGATCACTAAAGGCTTGGGTTATCGGCTCTATCCGCCCGCCAAGGCTGCGCTCGCTGCTCGGCCGCTGGTCTTGGTCGCAGGTATGCTTTGGTTCGTCTCACGCATCAGGTCGTTCCGCGAACTTTTGGCGACGGGCATAAACGAATGTCGGGCGCTGGCAGATGTCATGGTGGCCGCTGCAGCTGAAGCCAAACTGGACCTCCCGGGTGCCGTCACCGCCGTTCGTGCCATGAAGCCCTCCGACAGCTAAGCCGTGGCCTAGGAATCCCCTAGCGGGTGAGTGGCATTGATTTACCCATTATGAGTATAGAGTGTGGTCGCACCAAGTGTTTGGGGGGACTGAAAATGCAACGCTTTCTTCTGACCGGAGCGGCCGTCTTGGCACTCGGCCTATCATCAAGCCTAATGTCGAGCGCTGCCAGTGCAGCACCCGTGACTTTCACCTACACCACGGGCGGCGACACGACAGGATCTGCGCCTGGTCCCTTCACCCTGAGTTCAACCGATTCGACCTACAGCGTGCTGCGGGCGATCAATGATCAGGCCTTCAACTTCGGCGACATCAGTAACATCAACCTTGACTACAACGTATTGGCCGGCGGAATCGGCGGCGGGGCACCGCGCCTCGTAGTGGTCACCGACGCGGACCATAACGGTATCGAAGACGGGGCCTTCTCGATCCTGTTGGGTCCGGCGGGGTCGTTTATGGACGGCACATTAGGCGTCGCGAATTCTGGAAATCTGATCGCGATGAACGACGTCGGGCGCTACGATCTGGGCGAAATCGGTGGTTCGTTCTACACCAACTACGCGGCGGCTCTGGCGGCGGCCGGATCGTTCGGCGTGCTGAGACTGTCGTTAGTATTGGACAGCTTCGGCGGCGCGGACAAAACCATCGTCATCCCGGACGGCGGTTTTCATGTTGACGCAAAGTTCCGTAGCGCGGTTCCAGAGCCTGGCGTTTGGGCAATGATGATTGCAGGCTTTGGCCTCATGGGCGTGCAATTGCGTCGTCGTCGCCCGGTGACAACCACTGCAATCTGACTGGCGTACGCGGCGCAGATCGGTCAATCTCAAGGCAAGCGGCTCCGGAGGCGGTGGCCAGATCTTGCCTTGAGGCTAGATCCTGTCTTGAGGATTGACTGTGACTGATCGATTTACGCCTGAGCATCTGGATACCTGGCGACGGGACGGTTGTGCGCCGATCCATAATTTCTTCACCCCCGATGAGGTCGCCGCGGTACGGGCTGACTTCATCTCGGTGTTTGGCCGGGCCGAGGGTGGCGCGGAAGAAGCGCTGGATAAAAAGGGCGGCAAGGCCGTTGGACGGTTCCACCCGACCCAATTCCTGGGCGTTTTGCCTGTCCCCATCGATTGCTCGGCGGCGCTCAACCTAGTCGGTGTCCACCCGGCCCTGATCGCTTTTGCCAAGGCCGCCCTGAAGACTGACGCTGTGCATGTCTACCAGTGCCAAGCCTGGGCCAAGTTTACGGGGGAGTCTGATTACGATCAGCCGTTCCACTGCGACTTCGTCAACCACACCCTGACGGCACCCTCAGAGGACGCACACCTCAATTCGGTGACCATCCTATGCTACTTCAGTGATGTGGATGAGGACTGTGGTCCCATGCACTACGTGACGCGGCCAGATAGCCTCAAGGTCGCAGGTCCTGAGGCCACATTCGATCAACACCCCGAGCATCAGGCCAAGTTGCAGGCGGGCCTTCGCCAATATGAGCGATCCAGCGCCTCGCCGGCCGGGTCGGTGGTGCCCTACAGCACCGACATTTACCACCGGGGCACCAACCTCACAGCTGCACGCGGCGCCCGTTATGCGCTTATGACTTGCTTTAAGGCTGCCAGCGACGACTCCATTGGCTTTACGGCTTGGGCTTTTCATCACACCAAGCCCTGGAAGAACATTTTCGACAGCGCCACCCCTGAACAACTTGCCTGTTTCGGTGTTCAGCTTCCCGGCAATCCGTTCTGGACGGAAGAGACCCTGCGTCGCGCGCAGATTCGCTATCCCAATTGGGACATGACGCCCTACCGCAAGGCCATGGTTGCGGCGTGACGCTCAGCCTGGAAAACTACCTGGCGCTGGGCCTGCATCTGGAGCCCAATCTGTCGGTGAATGGGCATGTCCCCGCCGACTTCATCAACTATCTGCAGCATCAGGGTGACGCGGCCTATCACCCTTGCCCGGAGGCGTTTCCCGGTGACGACGTGCCCAGGGGAACGATCACCCGCCATGCCGACTGGGGCCAGAGCGCCATCTACCCCGGCACCTTGCGGGTCATCAGCATCTATGTCCCCCATGGCCTGGACCGCGGGCAACCGGCCAATCTAATCGTTTTCAATGATGGCGCGAGCTACCTCGACCCCAAAGGCGGCGTGCGGGCGGCGCAGGTGCTCGATAGCCTCCATGCCACCGGCACCATTGCGCCCACCGTGGCCGTGTTCGTCAATCCGGGCCATGTACCGACCGATCCCGCCAAAAGCCGCGCGGAGATCAACGCGGCGGCCGCGGCCCAGCGGC
>JANLPX010000157.1:0-10095 GCA_031367485.1 Alphaproteobacteria bacterium
CTGGACTCTGAGTTCCCAAGGTTCGACGAGCGATTGGCTGGCAGCGCCTATCGTCACGGCTTCTATGCTGCAGACCCGACCAACTCGAAGTCGGTGAAGTTAAACGCCATCGCGCATTTGGACCTCAAGACCGGTCAGCGCCAAGTCTATGCCTTTGACGGCGGGGACATGACCTCAGAGCCGGTATTCACGCCGCGCTCTACCGACGCGGCGGAGGGAGATGGTTGGCTCACGGCGGTAGTCTATCGCGCTGGCGAGAGTCGATCTGACTTTGTAGTTTTCGATGCCATGGATGTTGCCAAAGGCCCGATTGGCGTGGCCGAGCTGCCCCGCCGCGTTCCATTCGGGTTCCACGGTAACTGGGTGCCGGCCTGATCCCAATCCCAGGGTGGCTCTTTTCTGGCCACCCTGACGCGGTCTATGGTTAGTCGGCATGACAAAGACGCCGACCAAAACTCTGAAAGCCTCTGGTGCCTCGCTGAGGATGTTGACTAGTCGGCCCCACTTGCTTGCAGCAATTGGTGTTGGTGTGCTGACGTGGTTAGGGCTGCTTCTGCTCGAAAATTTGCGGTGGAGTACCCGGGCGATATTTGCTTGGGATGCAGGCTGCCTGACCTTCATTGTCACCATGATGGTGCATATGGTCGATAAGAGTAGCGATAATATTCGCCAAGCAGCCGCGCGTCAGGACGAGGGTCAGGGCCTGATCATGACCTTGGTGCTAACCGCTTGCGTGGCAAGCTTGGCATCGGTGGCCGCCGAATTGGGGTTAGCAAAGGGGCAAGACGGGTTGGAGCAATTGCTCCGCGTTGGCTTGGTGACGCTGACCGTCGCCGCTTCCTGGTTTATGGTGCAGCTGATCTTCGCCCTCCACTACGCCCACATATTCTACGGTCCAGGTAAGGCTGGAGGGCTGAAGTTTCCGGGTGAGGAGGACCCCGACTATTGGGACTTCATCCATTTTTCCGTAGTTATTGGCGCTGCAGCCCAGACAGCCGATATTGAATTTACGTCAAAGGTATTGCGCCGGATCGGCACGCTTCACAGCGTTATCGCCTTTACATTCAATACGGTTGTGTTGGCGTTGAGCATCAATTTACTGGCCTCACTTTTGTGATCAGCCTGCGCACGGAAACGCTAAGGACCGTGAAAACGAGCTTGCTCGTCGTCTTAGTCGCCATCTATGTGAGTTTTGGCATCCTGCACCTGACCAAGACCCAAGCTATGGTCGCGATTGTTCCAAGCTGGGTTATCGACCCGGTGCTGATGGTCAAGTTTACGGGGTATTGCGAGATCGCAGGTGGATTTGGTCTATTGTTTGGGCCGACACGCACCTTGGCGGGGATCATGCTCGCGCTCTATGCAGTGTGCGTTTATCCCGCAAACCTTCACCACGCTTTTAGCCATTTGTCGGTAAAAGGTTTGCCGTCGAGTTGGTGGTATCATGGCCCCCGACTGCTATTCCAACCCGTATTCGTGTGGTGGGCGCTGTTCGTGGGAAATGTGATCACCTGGCCGTTTCAGTGTCGGCAGGCTGGCCACAGGCCAGACCTGTCCGACTAGGCAAGAACGAGCGATGAGTTTGGTCCCTAAGGCCAGTCACCGCGGGTGCCGGTCTATTGAGGCATCGCCGTGCTGACCTTGTCGAAGGTACCAGAGATTTTGGTGCCCAAGGTGTTCATGGCGGTAATCAGCACAATCGCGATGAGTGCGGCGATGAGACCATACTCAATTGCGGTGGCACCTGACTCGTCGGCGGCGTAGCGTTTAAGGAACTGCGACATCTGACAATCCTTCTAGAAGAGTTCATACGTCCGCAGGTTTAGCGAACTGATACTTTGATAAACTACAGGTCGAGTAAATGGCGAGTGTAGGCACACAGTTAAATTGTCTTGACGCTGTCTAAGGCCGTGAAGTTTGGGACAAGGCGAACCATCAATGACCTCATCAGTCGCCGCAATCAGCGCGCGCCGGAAACTCACCAATAGGCTGATTGCCGCGCATGACGCGGCACGGCTCAAGCCATTCCTGGATGTGGAATGTCACCTGATCACGGGTGGAGGCTCTATCCTTAGGGGGCGAGACGAGGTGCTGGCAGCCTTTGCCGACCAGTTCAGTGATCGCAGTTTTATCACGTATGTGCGGACGACCGGGCGGGTACAGGTCGATGCCGCTGATCGTCGCGCAGCCGAGTGTGGGGATTGGGTTGCTAACTGGCGCGACAGCACATTGTCCGGAACCTATTTGGCCTGCTGGCGCAAAGTGACCGGGCAGTGGATCATCGAGTCAGAGCTCTACATCACGCTTTAGATCAGCGCCCCATGGCAGTGCTTGAACTTCTTGCCAGACCCGCAGGGGCAGGTGGTATTGCGACCAGTATTCTCCCACCCCGTCGGAAGATTCGATAGAGGCAAGGCTTGGCGTTGCTCGGCGGTCAACCAGTCAGGCAAGCCGCCAGCATCTGCGGTGTTTTCGCCGGTCAGGGGATCGACGTGGATTTCTTGGAAGTTGCCTGAGGAGGGCACTTCTGGCTCTGCATACTGGAACTCCACCGTCATCACCCAGCGGGTCATGTTCTGGCGCAGATCGACCAGCAGTTTTTCGAATAGAGAGAACGCCTCGGTCTTATATTCGTTCAGCGGGTCACGCTGACCATAACCGCGCAAGCCGATCACGTTGCGCAGGTGGTCAAGATGCATCAAATGCTCGCGCCACTGCAGATCGACCATCTGCAACAGGAAGCTCTTTTCGATGGTCCGCATCTGCTCAGGAGAGAGCTGGGCCTCACGCTCAGCAGCGCGCGCATCGGCAGCAGCTTGCACGCGGGACTGGATTTCTTCGTTGGCGATACCTTCTTCAGCGGCCCACTCGGCGATCGGCAACTCCATGCCCAGGAGTGAGCGGACATGCTCATCCAATCCCTCGACGTCCCACTGTTCGGCATAGGCCTTTGGGGGGAGGTGCCTGGACACTAGGTCCTCGACCGTGTCTTGGCGCATCTCGGTAACGACCTCTGAAAGGTCGGTGGCATTCATAAACTCTGCGCGCTGTTCGAACACGGCTTTACGCTGGTCGTTCACAACGTCGTCGTACTTCAGCAGGTTCTTGCGGATCTCATAGTTGCGCTGTTCGACCCGCTTTTGGGCTGTTGCAATGGCACCATTAAGCCATTTGTGGGTGATGGCCTCACCCTCTTGGACACCAAAAGTGCGCATGATGCCGTCGAGACGCTCACCGGCAAAGATGCGCAGCAGATCGTCTTCGCAGGACAGGAAGAATTTCGAGTGACCCGGGTCGCCTTGGCGGCCAGTACGGCCCCGCAACTGATTGTCGATCCGGCGGCTCTCGTGGCGTTCGGTGCCCAGTACAAATAGACCACCCGCAGCCAGGGCCTGTTCCTTTAGCTCCTTAACGTCAGCCTCGATTTCAGCCTTCTTGGCCTTGGCTTGTTCGGGCGTAACCTCGATGCCGAGCCCGCGCTGCTCTTCCTGCCACTTGAGGACGCGCATATCGATATTGCCGCCCAATTGAATGTCGGTGCCCCGACCGGCCATATTGGTGGCGATGGTGACCGCGCCGGGAATTCCGGCATCGGCGACGATCATCGCTTCCTGCTCGTGGTAGCGGGCGTTCAGCACGTTATGCGGAATGCCTTTGATGGTCTTGCCGTCCTTTTCGAAGCTGTGGGCATGCAACAGGTTCGAGAGGCTCTCAGACTTTTCAATCGAGACGGTGCCGACCAGCACGGGTTGGCCGCGTAAGTAGCAGTCTTCGATCTGTTTCAGGATCGAAAGGTTCTTCTCAGCTTCGGTCCGATAGACCTCGTCGTCGTCATCGACGCGGGCGACCGGACGATTGGTCGGTATTTCCATGACGTCCATCTTGTAGATGTCGCCGAATTCCTGCGCCTCGGTCGCCGCCGTACCGGTCATGCCGGAGAGCTTTTCGTAGAGGCGGAAATAGTTCTGGATGGTGACTGACGCCAGGGTCTGGTTCTCAGGCTGGATATGCGCACCTTCCTTGGCCTCAATGGCTTGGTGCAAGCCTTCAGACAGGCGCCGACCCTGCATCATGCGGCCGGTGAATTCGTCGATCAGAATCACCTCACCGGCGCGGACGATATAGTCCTTCTCGCGCGTGTAGAGGACGTTGGCGCGGAGAGCCTGGTTGACGTGGTGCACGACTGAGACGTTGGCGGCATCATAGAGGCCGGTGGAATCCTCTTCCAGATGACCACCCGCCATCAGGATCTCTTCGATCTTTTCGGCACCTTCTTCGGTCAGGATAACTTGTCGCTGTTTTTCGTCGAAGTCGAAGCTCGTCTTGTCCTGGATCAGGTCTTTCACGAGGACATCGATAGTTTTGTAGAGTTCGGACTTGTCGTCGGTGGGTCCTGAGATGATCAGCGGCGTGCGTGCTTCATCGATCAAGATGGAGTCGACTTCGTCAACGATGACGAAGTGATGGCCGCGCTGGACCATCTCCTCGACTTCATAGACCAGATTGTCGCGCAGATAGTCGAAGCCGAATTCGTTGTTGGTGCCGTAGGTAATGTCAGACTCGTAGGCCTGTTTTCTCTGACCTTGGCTCAGCCCGTGAACGATGGTTCCGACCGATAGCCCAAGGAAATTGTAGACCTGACCCATCCAGTCGCCATGCAGTTGGGCCAGATAGTCGTTGACCGTGATGACGTGGACGCCCTTGCCTGTCAGGGCATTAAGATAGACCGGAGCTGTTGCGACCAGGGTTTTACCCTCGCCGGTCCGCATCTCCGAGATGCCGCCTTGGTGCAGCACCATTCCGCCAACCAACTGAACATCGAAGTGGCGTTGGCCGAGTACGCGTCGGGCGGCCTCACGGACGACTGCGAAGGCTTCTTCCAGCAGTTGGTCGAGGGTTTCGCCCTTGGCCAAACGGTCCTTGAATTCCAGGGTCTTGGCGCGCAACTCGTCGTCGGACAGCGCCTCCATCTGGGGTTCGAGGGCATTGATCTTGGCGACCCGGCCAGACATGGCCTTGACCTTGCGGTCGTTGGAAGAGCCGAAGAAGCGTTGAAAGATGGTCAAGGTGTCGTCCGGATATTGCGCGGCGGAGGTGGCGGAAAAGGTGTCGAACCCTTCGCCTACCCGGAAATTCCGCTCTTTTCGGGGCGCGCGAGACTTAAGGAGCCACTAGGTCAGTGTCAATGAAACAGGGTTCCCACATGCTTAACGCGAGTCGGGGTTTTCCAAAGAAAAAGCCCTTCCGGTGAAGGAAGGGCTTCGTATCAACTTTGGCTAAGTAATGTCCTAATAGACCTCAAACAGACCGGCTGCGCCTTGACCGCCGCCAATGCACATGGACACGACCACGTGCTTGGCACCACGACGCTTTCCCTCTTGCAGGATGTGGCCAGCCAGACGAGCGCCTGTCATGCCGAAGGGGTGGCCAATGGCGATGGAGCCGCCATTGACGTTGTACTTGGCCGGATCAATCCCGAGTTTGTCGCGGGAATAAAGGCACTGGCTGGCAAAGGCTTCGTTCAGTTCCCATAGGTCGATGTCGTCAACCTTCAGGCCATGACGCTCAAGTAGGCGCGGAATGGCGAATACGGGGCCGATGCCCATTTCGTCAGGCTCGCAACCGGCCACGGCCCAACCGCGGAACGCGCCCATGGGCGACAGACCGCGACGGGCGGCTTCCTTGGCTTCCATGATTACTACGGCGGCGGCACCGTCTGACAATTGGCTGGCATTGCCAGCGGTGATGAAGTTGCCCTCACCACGAACAGGGGTCAGCTTGGTCAAGCCTTCCATGGTGGTGTCGACGCGGTTGCACTCATCGCGATCCACCACATAGTCGACGATGGTTTCTTCCTTAGTCTCTTTGTTGACGACCTTCATCTTGGTGTTCATCGGGACGATTTCGTCTTTGAACTTGCCAGCCTGTTGGGCCGCGCCCATCCGGCGCTGGGATTCCAGGGAGTATTCATCCTGATACTCGCGGCTCAGATTGTAGCGCTTGGCGACGATGTCGGCGGTGTCGATCATCGGCATGAAGATGGCTGGATAGTGAGCCGTCAGTTCAGGATCGAAGCCGCCGCTACCGGCAGCGCCGCCACCCGGCATTGAGATCGACTCAACGCCACCAGCGACCACGACATCCGAACCGTCATTGCGCACGAAATTCGCGGCCATGGCGATGGTCTGCAGACCCGACGAACAGAACCGGTTGACGGTCACGCCAGCCGTGGTGATTGGCAGCCCGGCCAACAGCGAGGCATTACGGCCCGGATTGCTGCCGCCGTGGGCCACATTGCCCATGACCACATCTTCGACGGCGGAGGGATCGATGCCGGACTTGGCGACGGCATGCTTTACGGCATGTGCGGCGATGCTGACGGTTGGGGTCATGTTGAACCCACCTCGGCCTGACTTGGCCAAACCCGTACGGGCATACGAAACGATAACGGCTTCACGCATGAAATATCCTCCCAGGAAATTTGTTGCTCGCGGGTCACCCTTGGGGCCGCGTGTCGATGATGTTTTGACCTTGCCACCCCAGAGCCGAAATGACCAGTGGCAGTTGGTGGCATCGCTTTGTAAGCCGATAGGGTTTCCACTATTGCCGGGGCTGCTTTAGGGAAAACACAACGTACCTGGACGCGTTTCACTTTGAGGTCAGATCAAATGATGGCGGCGACCCTTTGCAGACTATTGCGCCCGATGGCGGTTCTCTCCTCGGTGGTGATGGCCTGTGCGTTGCTGAGCGCTTGTCAAAACCGCGATGGGGCCGAGCGTCCGCCGGCACCCGGCGATATCGCGGTGGCGCGGGTCGATGGCCACACGATCTGGTCCTCTGACGTTAAGCGTGAGGCCGTCGCTCAAGGACTGATCGGCGAAGGCGAACCCTTGGACGCATCGTCGGATCTGTTCCGCCGAGTGATGGACGAGGTGGTCGATCAGAAGCTGCTGGCCACCGAAGCCCTGAAACGCAAGTTGGACAAGGATCCGACAGCGCAGCGGCGGCTGGCCGCAGCCCGTGAGCGCATCCTTGGCGACATGCTCGTTGAGACCACGGTCACCGACGCGGTCAACGACAATGCCATCAAGGGCCTCTATCAAGAACAACTCAAGCTCGCCAAACAGTCCGAAGAAATTCGCGCCCGCCAGATCGTCTTGGCCACCGCGTTGGAAGCCGAGACCCTGAAGAAGCTGTTGGCGACCGGCGCTTCGTTTGAGGCCCTGGCCATGGAGCGATCCACTGATGCGGCTACACGCTTTAACGGCGGCGACCTGGGTTACTTCACCACCGATGTCATGCCACCGGCCTATGACGCCAATCTGAAGGCCGCCAAGGTCGGCCAGATCGTGGGGCCATTCCCGATCGAGGGTGGCTTTGCGCTGGTCAAGATCGAGGATCGGCGTTTGGAGCAGCCGATCACGCTGGAGGCTGCGCGTCCCCAGATCGTGCGGTTCCTGACCTATGATCAGGTTCGTGATTTGCTGGAAAAGTTGCGCGGCAGAGCCAAGGTTCAAACCTTGATCAAGGCCCCGCAGGATGTGCCGGGCCAGCCTGAAGAACCGGCCAGCGCACCTCCGGTTGCCAATCCGGCCGCCAAACCCGTCGCGCCAGTCCCCGCGGTGAAGCCATGACGCGGAAACCTAAGTCTCCCGCGAGCCTTGTTCTCGAGGCGGCGGTAAAACCTGTTGAGGCGGTGGGCCACAGCCTGGAGCGGGCCCTTGATCCACTAACATCTGCCATCAAGCGGGCAACGTCCAAGCGTGCCGATAAGCCGCCGACGGCCAAGGCCGCGCTGCCGATCTCGCCCCTCGCCGTACCCTTTCCTGAGATGGGTAGGATCGCCGGCGTGCAGTTAGGTACCGGCCGGGCGGGATTCTATAAGCACGACCGGGAAGACCTGCTGATCTTGAAATTCGCGCGGGGTACCAATGTTGCGGGCGTGTTCACCCGCCACGGGGTCGGCTCGGCACCGGTCGATTGGTGCCAAAAACATCTGGAAGTCTCTAAGGGGGCTGACGTGCGCGCCCTGGTGGTCAATGCCGGTTGCGCCAATTCGTTCACCGGCAAGCCGGGGGCCGACGCCGTTCGCCGCTATGCCTCGGCGGTGGCCAAGCGGTTTGATTGTCGCCAGCGTGACGTGATGGTCGCCTCGACCGGCGTGATCGGGGTTCTGCTGGATGACACCAAGATCATCCATCGGATTGCCGAGGTGGAGCAGCGCCTGAGTGAAGACGGCTGGGCCGGGGCCGCCAACGCCATCATGACCACCGATACCTTCCCGAAGGGTGCCTATGCGGAGGCGCAGATCGACGGTCACGTGGTCAAGATCGGCGGCATCTGTAAGGGCTCGGGCATGATCGCGCCCGACATGGCCACCATGTTGGCCTTTGTCGCCACCGACGCCGATATCGCCCCGGCCGCGCTGCAGACCCTGGTCAATCTTTATACGCGCACAACCTTCAACTGCGTGACGGTGGACGGCGACCGCTCGACCAATGACACCCTGTTGTTGTTTGCCACAGGCCAGTCCGACGCGCCGAAGATCAGCCGTGCCGGTGACCGCCGGTTGGCCGACTTCCGCGAAAAGCTGGAAGGCGTGTTGCTCGACTTGGCACAACAGCTGGTCCGCGACGGGGAGGGAGCGAGCAAGTTCGTCAAGATCACCATCACCGGCGCCGAGAGCCCGGCCAGCGCCCGCAAGATCGCCCGCACCGTGGCCGAAAGCCCGTTGGTGAAGACCGCCTTTGCGGGAGAGGATGCCAATTGGGGTCGGATTGTCATGGCCGTGGGCCGCGCCGATGAGCCCATCGACCGCGACAGGATGAGCGTCAAGTTCGGGCCTCTAATCGCCGCCCATGACGGCCTGATCTCGCCCACTTATGACGAGGCCAAGATGAGCGCCTACATGAAAAACCCCGAGCTTGAGGTCAGCGTAGACGTCGGCGTCGGCAAGGGCGTGGCCACCGTCTGGACCTGCGACCTGACCAAGCAGTATGTGGCGATCAATGGAGATTATCGGTCGTAAGCTCTTAGCTTCCCTCACGAAGTGGGGGAAGTGGCACGAGACGCCGTAGGCGGCGCGTGACGATGGGGGTGAGAGTCTGAGAGGTAGGGGGCTTCAGATACGCACCCCCATCGACCCTCCAGCCAAGAGGCTGTCGGCCCACTTCGCCCACTTCGTGGAGGGAAGGCATTAGGCGCTAACTGGTTCGGTGTCGGGGTCAATCTCGGCGGGGTGAGGTGTACTGGGAGTATCTGGATATCCTCGGAACGCTCCGTTGCCTGAGACCCCCTCGATCTCCTGCCATAGCGACCAATCGACGGGAATATCCAGCGCCTCGCTGATGATCTCGATGACTTCAGAGATTGGTGCGGTCTCCAGCAGGTTTTCCCTGTCCATGTGAACAGCGATGACCTTGGGCAAGCTGTCGCGCATCTCTGTGAGGCGTTCGCGGTCGCTGTCGGGGTTGTTGTTGAGTTCGTTCTCGATGGCCGTGTTGAGCACATCGAGGATCACAGCCTTGGCCTTGGCGTGGCGGTCTTCGCGCACACCAGGCAACTTTCCTGCCAGAGCCAACTGATGCTCAGCCGCGATGCGATTCTCCAAGACGATGGTGAGACGCACGGCCCGGGATATCCGCTCATATGCATGGCTTGGGTCATAGGTCAGACCCTCAGCACTCTTCACCTTGGCCGCGATCTCTCGGCATAATCCCAAGCCGACCTCAGCCACACGCGCCAGCTCGGCCAATTGGCGAGCCAAGCGCGCGGCGATATCCTCGGGGCTGTTGTTCAAGTCAGACACGAACGAAACAAGAACGAACCGAAGCCGATATGTCAAGCAAACGACCTCAGATTCCCACCCCTAATGGTCGATCCGCCCCAAAGTGTGACCACGAAAACACACGAAAACCAGGAGAGTCGCTTGGTTGTGGATCACATCCACCGCTCATTCCGGTGCATACCGGAATCCAGATCATAAGGTAGAAGTGGTCGCCCAGCCCGAATCCCAGGGGTCTATCTGAGGGCAAGCCACGCTACGATCTGGACCCCGGCAGGGTGAGCGGATTGAGGGCAATCTGCGAGGTTTTG